>CALWRK010000005.1 GCA_944383935.1 uncultured Clostridia bacterium | reverse complement strand
CAAAAAGAGGGGAAACAGCGGCTCAAGCGGAGCGAATGGCGGGGGTTCCCCTGCCGGAGCAAGGTGGGAGGCAAGCGGCTGAGAGTGGTAGATTTTCGTGCGATTTTGTGCGAGAAGGACGACGCGCATACCCTGTGGTATGTGCTAGGAGTTATCGTGCAAAAGCGGGCGGAAAGATGCCGCTATTCAGGCGTTTGCCTCCCGCATTGATACGGCACAAAGCGAAAAATGAAAATGAACCAAAAACTAGAAGATTTCCAACTATGACATTTTCATTTTTCGCTTATCATATTATTACAAAATTACCCGGCGTAAATATCAACACGCTCAGCAGCGCCAAGACAGCCGCCACCGCAACTTGATGGAACACATATACCCAAAGTGCGATTCTGCCCCAAAAATCGAAGGGGGCGTGCCAAGAATACTTGCCCAGGCGCGGGAATAGGGAGCGCCGCTTGTTGTAGAGCAGATAGCCGAAGAAAGAGCCGATAAGTACATATCCCACGCTGGGGAATATGGGGTAATAGTCGGCAGAACCCACGCCCGCATTCAACCATTCGGCAACGAAAAACCACGTCTTGTCCGCGGTAAAGCGCGTGCCTGAGTCGTAGAGAGCGGACATGGCGTAATCTATGCATAAGATGGCTATGCCCAGCACCAGAGATACCACCGCCGTGCGCAGTTTTTTGTGGCGGCAGACGGTGTCTATCAGCCACCAGAGCAGTATGGCAAAGGCGAACATATGCAGTATGCCAAAGCGGATGATCATGCCCAGCCGGCTTGTTACCACCGTGATGAGCATGGCAAATATTGCCGCCATGATGCCGCGCTTTAAGTTGGAGCGGGAAAAATAGCAGGATATGCCGCATACAAAGCAGAATATCCAAACCACGACGTGCTGGGAGGAGGTGTGGAAAGCGGAATTCCAATATTCAACCGCCATATCCTGCACATAGACGAGCCACTCCATGTCCGGATTCGCCTTTATCCACGCGGGGACAAAGATGTGCCCCAAATCGTATATAAGATGATCAAATACCATTAAAAGCACGCATACGCCGCGGATAAAGTCCAGCTCCCATATGCGGCGAGAAGAACCGCGCAGCTTGTCGCCGCCGCGGAAAGTTGCCGCTATTTTTTCAACTATACCCGCCCTAGCATTGCTTTTTTCTTCGCCTTCCGCATTACCCCCATCCACTGCCGCGTCGGGGTCGGAAACGCTTTCAAAATCGGGAAGAGCATTTTGCATGGCAGAAGAGATGAGGTCTTTTTCATTCTCATCTGCATGAGGCGTACCTTGCGCTTGAATGGCGCGCTTTTTTGAATATTTTCCCTTGCCCATACGCGGGTATTATATCATGTATGCGCGGGATAATGCAATATTTTTCTTCAAATCGTCCGAAATTAAAGCAAACATTTGTTTGTAAAATTTCTCAAAAGTACTTGCGCAGATTACGAACATATGTTAAAATAGTTCCATGACCTTGGAAGAAAAATTGAAGATACTCACCGACGGGGCGAAGTACGACGCTGCGTGCACGTCCAGCGGCGTGTCGCGCATATCGGGAAAGGACGGAATGGGCTCTGCGAGCATGGGCGGCATATGCCACGCCTTTTCCGGGGACGGGAGATGCATATCTTTATTGAAGATACTTCTGTCCAATGCCTGCTGCTATGACTGCGCGTACTGCGTGAACAGGGTGTCGAACGACGTGCCGCGAGCCACCTTTACTCCCGAAGAGATAGCCTATCTGACCATAAATTTGTACAAGAGGTACTATATAGAGGGGTTATTTTTGTCCAGTGGAGTGTTGGGCAGTCCCGACAATACCACGCAGATGATGATAAAGGCGCTGGAACTGCTGCGCAACAAGTACAAATTTTACGGATACATACACGCAAAGGCGATACCGGGCACTTCCCCGCATCTCTTGGAGGTGCTGGGCAGGCTGGCGGACAGGCTGTCTTCAAATATAGAATTGCCGTCCTCGCGAGGGCTTAAACTGCTGGCTCCGGACAAGGAAAAGAGGGATGTCCTCGCGCCCATGGGCTATATCCGCGACAGGCATTTGCACGGCGGCGCGAGCGAAGGGTTTGTGCGCGCGGGGCAGAGCACTCAGATGATAATAGGAGCTACGCCGGAGAGCGACTTTCAGGTGATAAGCCTTACGCAGAGGCTGTATGACAAGTATAAATTAAAGAGGGTGTTCTATTCCGCATATATCCCCGTTGCGGACAATTCCCTGCTCCCGGCATTGGACAGTAAACCGCCGCTGTTGAGGGAGCACAGGCTGTATCAGGCGGATTGGCTCATGCGCTTTTACGGCTTCAAGGCGGAGGAGATATTGGACGAGAGCCGCCCTTACTTTAATGAATTTCTCGATCCCAAGTGTAATTGGGCGGTGAATCATCCGGAAGTTTTTCCCGTGGACGTGAATAGGGCGAGTTACGAGTTGTTGCTGCGCGTGCCGGGGATAGGGGTGAAATCGGCAAAGAGGATAGTTGTGGCGAGGAAGCAGAGGAAGCTGGATCTATCCTCCCTCAAACGCCTCGGAGTGGTGGTGAAGAGGGCAAAGTATTTTATAGACGGCGCGGCGGGAGTGAAGCTGCGAGCGGCGGACGATCCGGCAGCCGTTACCGTGGAACTCATACGCGGAGAAAACGCGCGTCAACTTTCGCTATTCGACGATACGGATGTGGGAGCATTGCCCATAAGAGGTTAAGGAGCACATATGAGAGAAAATAAGGACATAAGCTATATCTACGACGGCACATACAACGGACTGCTCACCTGCGTGTTCACCTGCTATGAGGACAAATTCATACCTGCGGGAGTACTTACGGACGCCACCCTTTTGCCGAGCAAGCGCATATACACAGACAAGGTGAAGGCGGCGCGCGTGGCGCGGGGAGTGGCGCGCACCATGGGCAGCGCGGCTGAGAATATGATCCGCAACGCGTATCTGTCCGATTTTAAGGATAAAGAACTCGCCGTAATCCGCTTTATAGTGCGCGGTATGGCGGTGGGCATATCCGTCTGCAGAGATTTGGCGCATCCAGACGTGGCGCGTATAAGCGAGATAAGCAGGGCGGTGGGCAGAGAGGCGCGTATGTGTCTGGAACGTCTGAAATTTTCCCTTATCTCCGGGGTGCTGGTGAGCGTCGTGCAACCCACGCACAACATTCTGCCGCTCATAGGCAGGCATTTTGTAGGGCGGTTTCCCAACGAGGACTTTTTTATATACGACAATGTGCACAAGCTGGGCGTCACATATGCCAAGGGCAAGTTAAGTTTGGCGGAGATAGACGACTTCACGCCGGGAGATATAGACGATGAAGAGGAACTGTGCCGCAGGCTGTGGAAGATTTTCTATGATACGGTGGAGATAAAGCCCAGAAGAAACGAAAAACTCATGAAGCAGCATATGCCGCGCCGCTATGCGAATATGTAGCGGCTGCACGGCAGCGTATGTCTGACGGGCGCTTTGCGCGCCTTTTTTGTATAAAAGGTATGCTTCTAATGTAAAAATTTTTTTTGTAAAAATCAACGCTGAGAGAAAATTTTTATTCTTCTTGCGCGGAATTATTTAATATATATTTAATGTAGTGTAAAAAATTTAAGGTCGATATTGACATTGCGAAAAAATTATAATATAGTATAATAAATAAAGGGTTTGCACCATATAATACAAAAAAATCAGATACTTGAGGGATAGGAGATGAACGAAAACAGGCATAAGATTTTTTCGTTTGTGTTTATTTTCGCAACTGTTTTACTCATGTGCGGGTGTATGTTCGCACTCTTTGCGTGTGAAGAAGAGCACTCGCATACCATGCAGCATCATGCCGCCATATCGCCCGGCTGCGCAAAGGCGGGCAATATTGAATATTGGGAGTGCACGGGGTGCGGAAAGCTGTTTTCCGACAGCGCCGGCGTCACAGAGATAGCCGCGGACGACATAGTCGTGGCGGCTACGGGCACACATACCTGGGGCGCATGGACGACTACCGCCGCCACCTGTACCGAGGACGGGGCGCGGACGCGCGCGTGCAGCATATGCGGACTGAAAGAGAGGGAGGATATCCCCGCCGCGCACACTCTCACCCATTATCCTGCGCTCGCCGCCGCTTGCGGCAGTGCGGGCAACATAGAATACTATTATTGCACGGTATGTTTCAAATATTTTGCCGATGAAGGGGCGGAGGAGGAGATTGCGCAAGAGGACATCTCCCTACCCGCCACGGAAGAGCACACCTGGTCGGAGTGGTCGGAAGTAGTCGCCACCTGTACGGAGGGAGGAGTATCCGAACGCGACTGTACGGTATGCGGCAGGCATGAAGAACAGACCATATCCCCCTTGGGGCACACCCTCACCGCGCATACGGAAATACCCGCCACCTGCGGCGCAAGCGGAGTAAAGGCGTATTGGGAGTGCTCGGTATGCACGCTGCTTTTTGCCGACGAAGAGGCTGTCACCGAGATAACCGTGGAGGAGCTTACCATTCCAGCCACCGGCGCGCACAGCTATGGGGAATGGGTGCAAGACGCGGCTCCCACCTGCACCGCAAAAGGGCATAGGGTTCGCACCTGTTCGGTGTGCACACACACGGAAGAAGAGGGCGTGGACGCCACGGGACACAGCATGACTCACATCTCCGCTGTTGCACCCACTTGCGAAAGCGACGGCATTGCAGAGCACTACCGCTGCACCGCGTGCGCCTTGTACTTTGCGGACGAGGCGGGTACGGAGGAGATGGAAAATACGGTAATTCCCCGTCTTGCGCACGATATGACGCATACGGAGGCTGTTGCACCCACTTGCGAAAGCGACGGCAATATCGAGTACTGGACGTGCTCGCTGTGCGATAAAATCTATGCGGACGCGGAGGGATATGAGCTCACAAGCGGGAGTTTGATAATCCCCGCCATAGCCCATGCAAATAAGGCGTATCATTCCGAAGTCGAAGCCACTTGCGAAAGCGACGGCAATATCGAATACTGGTTCTGCCCCGACTGCGGCAAGAACTTGGATGCGGACGAAAGGGAGATAACTTCGGGCGTGGGGATAAAGGGCGGACATATCCTATATCATGTAGAAGGAGCGGAAGCTACTTGCAACGCAACGGGCATGGCGGAGCACTGGCGGTGCAGCCGTTGTTTCGGATACTTTACGGACGCAGAGGGCAGAGAGCAGACGCAGGAGGCGGCGTTGATCATTCCCATGTCGGAAACGCATATATATGTCGATCATGTATGCACGGTATGCGGCGGATATCAGCCGGCGGAGGAGTACGCCACTTCGGGACTGCGCTTTGATTCCTCTCTTTCTTTCATGGTCACGGGCGTGGGCAGCGCAACTGACACGAATATAGTCATTCCCGCGTACAACGGGAATATAAAGATCACCACCGTAGCAGCGGGCGCGTTCAGAAACTTCACGGGGGAGAGCGTTACCATCCCCTGCACGGTCACCACCATAGAGTCGGGCGCGTTTGAAGGGTGCACGGCGCAGATAATCTTCGAGGAAAATTCCTCTTTGAAACAGCTTGCAAACGGAGCGTTCAAGGGGTACTTGGGGGAGAGGATAGTCCTGCCTCGGGGGATAGAAAGACTGGGCAGCTATTCGGGCGGAAGCGACAATCCTCCCTTTGCAAACTGCACCAATTTGAAAGAGATCTACATCCCCGTGAGCGTGACGTTTATCTGCGGAGCGTGCTTTTCCGGGTGCAATGCTTTTGTAATTCAATACGAGGGAACGCAAGAGCAGTACGACGCCATAAGCAAGGAAAACTACTCTGTCGGCGCTACCTATATCGAGAAAATGGAGGTGCCGTATCCCACAGTCTGACGTAGGGGGAAAGGATAAATAAAATCGCCGCGAAAATTTCGCGGCGAAATTTTTATCTTTGAGTGGGCGTATTACTTTCTCACTCCGCGCTTTAACGCGGCTATACCCGTGCGGCATACCTGCTTTATGTCGTAGTGCACGCGCGATTTCATGATGGCGTCTAAGAATTCGTCTATCTTGGAGCTGGTACCGCACAGTTCGAGTATGACGGAGTTTTCCGAGATGTCCAATATCTGCGCGCCGTACTTGTCGCAGAGGTTGACCAGGGTGTTGTCGAAAGAAGAGTCCGTCACCACTTTTACAAGCAGCAGTTCGCGGCATACGCTTTCTTCTTCCACGATGGGATAGCACTCTATGGTTTCTTGCAATTTTTTCGTCTGCTTTACTATCTGTTCCAAAGCGTAGTCGTCGCCGCGCGTAACTATGGTTATGCGCGAGATGTCCGGGTCGTCCGTGGCAGCCACGGAGAGGGAATCAATGTTAAAGCCGCGCCTGCCGTACAGCGAAGAGATGCGCGCCAGTACGCTGGAATTATTCTTTACGACTATGGAAATTATCTGTTTCATATTGCGCCTCTAAATGGTATTTAATATATTGTATCACAAGATATGGCGGCAGTCAACAATTTATTTTTCGTCGGCAAACTGGGAGTTATATAACTCGCTGTAAAAACCTCTTTGTTCAAGCAGGGCGGTATGCGTACCCTGTTCTATGATATTGCCGTCCTTCATCACGAGTATCAGATCCGCATTCCTTATCGTGGAGAGTCTGTGCGCCACGATAAATGAGGTCCTGCCCTGCATCATATAGGCAAACGCCTTTTGGATCTTCATCTCCGTGCGCGTATCTATGCTGGAAGTGGCTTCGTCCAGGATGAGCATGGGCGGGCGGGTGAGCATTACGCGCGCGATACACAGCAGCTGCCGCTGACCTTGAGAGAGGGAATCCTCGTCTATCACGGTGTCGTAACCGTCCTTAAATTGCATAATAAAAGTGTGGCAGCTGGCGAGTTTTGCGGCGTTTATTATCTCTTCGTCGGTGGCGTCCTTTTTGCCGTAGGCTATGTTTTCGCGTATTGTGCCGGAAAACAGCCATGTATCTTGTAATATCATGCCGTAGCCGGCGCGCAGGGAATGGCGCGTAACGCCGCGTATGTCGCGATCGTCCACGCTTATGCTGCCTCCGTTCACATCGTAAAAGCGCATAAGCAGGTTTATGAAAGTGGTCTTGCCGCAGCCGGTGGGACCTACTATGGCTATGCGCTTGCCGGGGGTGACGTGCAGATCGAAGGAGGTGATGAGCGGACGTTCGGGAGAGTAGGAGAAAGACACGTCGTCTATGTCCACTTTGCCGCTTACGTTATTCAAGACGGGCAGGGCGGAATCGTCGCTCTCTATGGGGTTGTCCGTCATATCGAACACTCGCCTTGCCGCCGCCATGGCGTTCTGCATTTCGCTGAGCACGCCCGTTATCTCGTTGAACGGTTTGGTGTATTGGTTGGAATACATGAGGAATGTAGAGAGTTTGCCCGCCGTCATCGCGGCGCCGCCCACCGCGCCCAAAGAGGGCATAAGGACGGCTATAAGTCCGCCGGAAAGCCCCACCGCCGCATATACCAGATAGTTGAGGAAGCGGGTAACGGGGTTCACGAGCGCGGAGTATATCTGCGCTTTCAAGCCGCAGGTGTAGAGGCGGGAGTTTATCTCGCAAAATTTCGTCTGCGCGTCCTCTTCGTGGGAAAAAGCGCGTATCTCATTCATGCCGCCCAGCGATTCCTCGCAATAGCCGGAAAGCTCCCCGCGCCTTGCCGCCTGGGCGGTGAAGTACTTGTGCGAACCGCGCGCTATAAACGCCGCCACGAATAAGGACAGGGGAGTGAGCACCACCACCACGAGCGCCACCACCCAGTTGAGCATGAACATAAATATTATCGTGGTCAGCACGGTGACTATGCCGGAGAACAGCTGCGTCATGCCTTGGAGCATACCGTCGGCTATAACTTCTATATCGGAAGCCACCCTAGCAATCAGATCGCCGTGCGGCTTCGAGTCTATATAGGACAGCGGCATACGCGACAGGCGGGCAAAGGCGTGTTCGCGCAAAGAACGCACCGTGTTATAGGTGAGGGAATTGGCGCACAGGCTCATCATATATTGGAAGAACGCACCGCCCGCCACCACGGGTATCAGCCATATCACATATTGCAGCACCCTTTGTACGTCCACCTCTCCGGGGCCTATCATGCAGTCTATCGCATCGCCCACCAGTATGGGCACTGCCAGCTGCAACACCACCGCGAGCACCGCAAAAAGGAAAGTGAGGACAAATCTGCCCCTGCATCCCTTGGTGAAAGAGAGCAGACGGAAGAGGGTTTTTGCCGAACTGTAAGAGTGCTTATCTTTCGTCATGTTCGCCCTCCTTGTCTTCTTGAGAATGGACTATTTCGCGATATACTTCGCAGTTGCGCATAAGCTCGTCGTGCCTGCCCATACCCACCGGTTTTCCGCCGTCCAGCACCACTATGAGGTCGGCGTGACGTATGGAAGTGGCGCGTTGAGATACTATAAACGTGGTGGTATCCGTCAGGTTGTGGCGGATAGCCGTGCGCAGTTTCAAATCAGTTGCAAAGTCAAGAGCGCTGGAAGAATCGTCCATTATGACTATCTCCGGACGGCGTACGAGCGCGCGCGCTATGGTCAGCCTCTGCCGTTGTCCTCCGGAGAAGTTCTTGCCGCCCTGGTTTACGGGGGTATCTAGGCCGTTTGGCAGTTTGATCACGAACTCCTCCGCCTGCGCGGTGCGCAGTGCCTGCCATATGTCCTCGTCGGTGGCTCCCGGGTTGCCCCAAAGCATATTGTCGCGTATCGTGCCGGAAAAGAGTACCGTTCGCTGGGGGACATATCCTATCCTGTCCCTGAGCTGTTTGAGCTTGAAGTCGCGCACGTTCCTGCCGTCGATGAGCACTTCCCCCTTGTTTGCGTCGTAAAAGCGGGGCATGAGGTTTACAAGCGTGGACTTGCCGCTGCCCGTTCCGCCTATTATGCCCACCACTTTGGAGGGATATACTTTGAAAGAGATGTCCTGCAATACGTCGTTATTCCCGCCGTAGCCGAAGGATACGTTCTTGAATTCCACCCTGGGCGCGCCCTCTTCTCCCCACTCCACGCCCTCGCCGTCCACTATGGAAGGGGAGGTGTTAAGCACCTCTTTCACGCGCGCTCCCGAAGCGGAAGCCTTGGTGAATATCACCACGAGGTTGGCAGTCACCACCAGCGCGAGGGAGATTTGAGTGAGATAGTTGACAAACGCCGTGACTTCGCCCTGGGTCATGGAGCCGGTGTTCACCATATCGCCGCCGAAATAGACCACCGCCGTTATGGCGAGGTTGATTATCAAAAGGGATACGGGATTGAGCAGGGCGGAAACGGCCCCCACCACGCTTGCGGCGCGGGCGAGTTGTTTTGCTTCGCGGTTAAAGCGTTCGCGTTCTTCCTCTTCCTTGGCAAAGGCGCGCACGACGCGCACGCCGGAGAGATTTTCGCGCGTCACCGCAGAGAGGTCGTCTACCTTCCGCTGTACCTTCTTGTACTTGGGTATGGTGCTGCGCATTATGAAAAAGAGAGCCACCGCTATTATGGGCGTGGCGATTATAAACACCACGGAGAGTTTGGGATTGAGAATGATCGCCATTATCACCGAACCTATAATTATAAACGGCGCGCGCACCACCAGCCTTATAAGCATTGCCACCGCCACTTGAAGCTGATTTATGTCGCCCGAAAGGCGGGTGAGGAGGGAGGGGGTGCCGAAGGCGTCGAACTGTTCGGGAGAGAGGGTGTTTATATGTTTGAACAGGGCGTTTCTCACGTCCGTGCCGTACCCTTGAGAACAGCGGGAGGCGAATATTTGACACACCAGGGCAAAGCAAAGTCCCGCAGTGCAGGTGAGAACGATGAGTCCGGAGTATTCCAGCACGAATTTCCAGTCCGCTTTGGCTATGCCGTTGTCTATTATCTCTGCCATGATGAGGGGAATGAGCAATTCCAGCACCGCTTCCACCAATTTGCAGAAGGGTCCCACTATCAACTCTTTTTTATACGGAGCGAAGAAGGATGTCATCTTCAACTCTCCCGATTTGCTCTTTCCGCTCATTACCCACCGAAAAATGCTTGAAATGAAAATTTACTATGTTGTATTATATAGTATATAGGCGCAATAAACAAGCGTTTTCGGGTAAAAATTTTTACGCTGAGGAGTAAGAGTATGAAGGACGGATTTATAAAAATAGCCGCCGTAACTCCGCATATGGAGCTTGCGGACGTGGCGGCGAATGCGCAAAATATCGTCATGTGGACGGAAAGGGCGGTGAAAGAGGGAGCAAAAATCGCGGTGTTCCCCGAACTTTCCCTGTGCGGATATACGCTGGGAGATCTGTTCTTGCAGGAAAAACTGCTCAACGCCTGTGAAAAAGCCCTCCTGTCTTTGGCAAAAGATACGGCGAATCTGGACGTCGTCATCGCCGTAGGCGCGCCTTTGCGCGTGGAAGATAAGCTGTATAACTGCGCCTTTATCGTCGCCGGCGGCGAAATAGTCGCGGCGTATCCCAAGACAAATATCCCCTCTTACGGGGAGTTCTACGAAACGCGCCACTTTACCGCATTCGACGGGGAAAGCAAAATGGTAAGCCTCTCTCTCGGCGGCAAGCCCTTCCCTTTCGGAAGAGTGGTTTGCAGATGCCGTTCCATGAGCGAACTTACCTTGGCGGCGGAGATATGCGAGGATATGTGGGTTTCCGCTCCTCCCTCCACTTACCTGACTCAGGCGGGAGCGCACGTCATACTCAACCTCTCCGCAAGCGACGAGGTTATAGGCAAGAGCGGATATCGCCGCACACTGGTAAGCGCGCAGTCGGGTAGGTGCGAGTGCGTATATGTCTACTGCGGAGCGGGCAGCGGCGAATCCACCACGGACGCGGTGTACGGAGGACATAAGATAATAGCGGAAAGCGGGAATATCTTGGCTCAGGCAAGTCAAATGTTCGACGGCACGGATATGCTCATAACGGAAGCGGACGTGCAATCGGTGGCGGCGGAGAGGCGCAGGCGCAACACCGTGACGCAAAGCGGCGGCTGTATGACGGCGTATTTCGATTTGAAAAAGGAAAAGACTCCTCTCACACACAGGTATGTCCCCGCCATGCCCTTCGTGCCGGAGGACGGCGGCGCGCGCGAGGACAGGTGCGCGCAGATACTCACCATGCAGACGTCGGGCTTGGTCACGCGCATGAAGCGCGCCCATGTCGGGACGCTGGTGGTGGGAATATCGGGAGGGCTGGACAGCGCGCTCGCGCTCGCCGTGGCGTGCAATGCCGCGGATAGGGTATGGGGGAGCAGGGAAAAGGTCATAGCCGTTACCATGCCCTGCTTTGGAACCACAAAGCGCACCAAGTCCAACGCGATAAAGCTGACGAACGCATTGGGAGCCACCTTAAAACAGGTAAATATCAAAAAAGCGGTGCTAACGCACTTTGCGGACATAGAACATAGCGAGGATGTGAAAGACGTGACGTATGAAAATGCACAGGCCAGGGAGCGCACTCAGGTGCTCATGGACATGGCAAACAAGACGGGCGGCATGGTCGTGGGGACGGGGGATTTGTCCGAGCTGGCTTTGGGTTGGGCGACATATAACGGCGACCATATGTCCATGTACGGCGTTAATGCGGGAGTGCCCAAGACGCTGGTAAAGCATCTTGTGAATTACTACGCCCTCAACTGCGGGAATAAGCAGGTCAGGGACGCACTCTTGTCCATATGCGCCACTCCCATCTCGCCCGAGCTTCTCCCGCCCAAGGACGGGGAGATAGCCCAGCGTACGGAGGACATAGTCGGACCTTACGAGCTGCACGACTTCATATTGTATAACGTGGTGAGGAGGGGATTTTCTCCCGCAAAAGTATATCGCCTTGCAAAGCACGCCTTCGTCATCGGCGAGGACGGAACGGACAGGAATAAGGGCTTTACGAAAGAGGATATATATAAGTGGACGGACAACTTTTACCGCCGTTTCTTCGCCCAGCAGTTCAAGCGCTCCTGCCTGCCCGACGGTCCCAAAGTGGGTAGCGTCACCCTCTCTCCCAGGGCGGATTGGAGGATGCCCAGCGACGCTTTTGCGGAAATTTGGAGGAGAGAACTCAAACAGGCTTACGAGCAGGATAGGTAAAATTTTTCGCACAAAAAGTCGAAAAATACAGCCGCGTTTCCCCTTGAAGCGCGGCTTTTTCTCTCAGGCGGCGGGAAGATATAGAAATTTGCGCTATTTTATGGACGATTTGGGTGTCAAATATATGGATAAAATAGACATCTTTATTTCGCCTTAAAGGTAAGAAAAGGGTAAGTTTACAGTAAATTTCCGCTTATATGTTCGTTATATTTTTCAATTTTACAAGCGATTATAGATTTTTTCGTAAAGTAAATATTAATTAACTATGTCAAAAACACTATTTTACGCGTTATTGACATCTCTATGCGCGTATTTTATAATAAAGTTACCTACTCAGGAGGTAGAGGGAAAATATGGCAAAACGATTTTCTTATAAAGTTTTCGGCAAAAAGAAGGTTTTTGCACTGACGGCTGTCGTTGTACTTATCGCGGTGACGGCGGCGGTGCTGTCCGCGTGCACGGTGGCTGGCGCGCCTCCCATGGCGGATGAAACCTACTTCGGCGGCTATAACACGGAACCTGCTTTCGACGGATATTATTCTGCGCAAGTGAATGATGTGTTGAACTCCACCTCGTTGGATGACGCCACAAAAGCGGCTTACCTGTGGGCGCTCGCCAGCTACAACTGGGGTCAGACCTCGCAATACGCCATGTTCCAAAACAAGGTGGGCGATACCGTGCTCAATGGAGATAAGGGCACCATGGCATATCAGCAATATCACAAGGAAAAGAGGGCGGACGGAGATTATAAGGGTGAAAAATATCACTATACGATAAAGCACATCTACAACTCCAGCTTTTCCGGCTTGGTCGGCAGTATCATAGAAGGCTCTTTGGAAAGCGCCAGACTGCGCTTTGTGGCGAATACGGGCGAGCTGTCCGGACTTTATCGCTTTGAATTGAGCGGCGACGGAAAGGAGGTAACTACCTTTACCGGGACGCAGCTTTTAGGCGAAGATCTTTTGACTACGCAGTGGAAGAAGGGGAAAGACTTCGGCGGCAATGGAGAAGAGATCCACAAGTCGGGTATCGTCGCGGAAAACGGCAAATCTCTTGACGAAGTTATAGCGGCTATTAAAAACGACATTCAAACTTGCGAAGTTGACGACAGGCTCATTCAGGGCAATATAAACACTCTTGCCGACGGCGTTGTGTCCGGAGCGACGATAGAAAAGGCAACGGACGGCGATTATTACAAGATAACCATGATGTTCAACTTGGAAAAGTTGAACGCGGACGAGCGCAGCATAGAGTTTTTGAAGAGTGATAACTCGGCATCGGAGATTGTTTGGGAAAGAATAAGCATAAGTTTTGAGTTATGGTCGTGCGGACTGTTCAAAAGCTATACCGTTGATGAAGCATGGAATGGAAGGGTAATGAGTTTTTCCGGCATGGCACAAGCGGTGAACAACGTCTACTTCTCCTACTCGGACGCAGACTGCTCTATGGACAAGGAACTGGAATATCTCACCGACTACATCAAGAGCGGAGCGGCGGACGGAGAATAACTTACGAGGCGGGCGCAAAAGCGTCTGCCTTTGATATATTAGGATAAATAAATAATATTTTATATGGTTCCGCGGGGGGAAGCGGAGGGAGTAGAATGAAGAGAGAGCAAATTCTTGAACAAATCAAGGCAAGCGGCGTCATCGCCGTGATAAGGGGCGCAAGTTGCGACGAGGGCGTGCGCTCGTCGCGTGCGTGCATAGCCGGGGGAGTGGACGTGATAGAAGTCACTTACACCATGCCCGGGGCAAGCGAAGTGATCTCCTCGCTCGTGAAGGAATACGGCGACAAGGTAATCGTGGGCGCGGGCACCGTGCTCGACCCGGAAACGGCAAGGGCGGCGATGCTGGCGGGAGCGCAGTTCATAGTCGCGCCCTCATTCAATGCCGAAACGATAAAGCTGTGCAACAGATATTGCGTGCTCTGTATCCCCGGCATAGGTACGGCTACGGAGCTTCAACAGGCGCTGGAAGCGGGCGCGGGACTGGTCAAACTCTTCCCCGGGGACGTATATAAGCCCTCCGGCTTAAAGGCGCTGAAAGGTCCTTTCCCGCAGGCGGATATCATGCCTACGGGAGGCGTGAGCGCGGACAATGTTCAAGATTGGTTCAAGGCGGGCGCTGCAGCCGTAGGCGCAGGTTCTTTTCTCACCGCGGGCGCCAAAAGGGGGGACTATGAGGAAGTCGCGCGCACCGCACACGCCTTTATAGACAAGGTGAAACAGATTAGAGGTGGCGCGAGATGAAGATAGTCACTTTCGGGGAGATAATGCTGCGCTTGCAGCCCTACGGCTATAAGCGCATAATGCAGGCGGACGCCTTCGAGGCGGTGTACGGCGGAGGAGAAGCCAACGTATCCGTATCCCTCTCTCAGCTGGGCGCGGACACGGCTTTTTTTACCCGTCTGCCCGAGAATGTGCTCGCGGATAAGTGCATAAAGGAGCTGCGCGGCTGGGGCGTGGATACCTCGCGTATCCTGCGCGGCGGCGACAGAATGGGTATATACTTTTGCGAAAAGGGAGCGGGAGTGCGCGCGAGCAACGTAATCTACGACAGGGCGCATTCTGCAATAAGTCAGATAACTCCCGATATGGTGGATGAGGACAAAGTGCTGGCAGGTGCGGGTTGGCTGCACTTTACGGGCATAACACCCGCTCTTGGGGAGAATGTGGCGCAGACCACGCTTAAATTGGTCAAGGCGGCGAAAAAGAGGGGTATGACGGTGTCGTGCGACCTCAACTACCGCGCCAAACTGTGGAGCAGGGAGGAGGCGGGCAAGACAATGCGCGAGCTTTTGCGCTATGTGGACGTGCTCATCTCCAACGAAGAGGACTGCAAGGACGTGTTGGGGCTTACCGCGGAGGGGAGCGACATTACTGGCGGACATCTCAGCGCCAGCGCATATGCTCAGTTGGGAGAAAGGGTCACGGCTATGTTCCCCAACATCGGATATGCGGCGTTCACTCTGCGCGAGAGTATCTCCGCCAGCAGGAACAACTGGTCTGCGGTGCTGGTGCACGGCAAAAAGGCGTACATATCCAAAAAGTACAATTTGGATATAGTGGACAGAGTGGGCGGAGGCGACAGCTTCGGCGCGGGACTCATATATGCCCTTTCTTCGGGCAGGAGCGCCCAAGAGGCGGTGGAGCTGGCGGTGGCGGCTTCCGCGATAAAACATACCGTGGAGGGGGATTTCAATGTACTCTCCCTCAAAGAGGCGGAAAAACTTATGGGAGGTGACGCAAGTGGCAGAGTGCAACGGTAACATCGTGGACGTGCTCACGTCCGACTATGCCCGCGAGATATACGGACAGGTGAAAGATTTGCCCATTGTGGACTATCACTGTCACCTCTCGCCCAAGGAGATATACGAGGACAAGCCCTTTGAAAATATAGGTCAGATGTGGCTTGACGGCGACCACTACAAGTGGAGGCTCATGCGCGCGGCGGGCATAGACGAAGAGTATATAACGGGCGGCAAAAGCAGAAAGGAGAAGTATTTGGCTTTCTGCGACGCGGTGTCCCGTTCCCCCGGAAATCCCGTGTGGGATTGGACTGCCATGGAGCTGGAAAAGTTCTTCGGCGTGACAAAGCCCTTTCTCCCCGAGTACGCCGAGGAGATATGGGAGGAGTGCAATGCGGTGATAGAACGGGAAAAACTCTCTCCCCGCAAAGCCATAGCTATGAATAACGTGGAATACATCGCCACCACGGACGACCCCTGCGACGACTTGAAATACCACAGACTTTTAAGGGAAGAAGGGTACGGAGTAAAGGTGACGCCCTCCTTCCGCACGGACAATTTGGTGAATATGCACGCACCCGATTTCAAGGAGTATGTGAAAAAGCTGGGAAAGGCGGCGGGCGTGAATATCAAAAATTTCGACGACTATAAGCAAGCCATACTCAGGCGGCTGGACTATTTCTGCTCCATGGGCTGCAAGTTCAGCGACGTGGGCGTGGAGGGATTCCCCGAACAGTTCGAGTTTGACGAGCGGCGCCTTAACGCGAGTTTTGCGGAGATATTGACGGGGGATGGGAAAAATGCCCGTACCCGAAGCTGCGACAAACTTATGGGCAACCTCTACATATTCCTCGCGAGGGAATATGAAAAGCGCGGCATAGTCATGCAGTTGCACCTGTGCGTGACGCGCAACTCCAACGACGAGATGTTGAATAGGTGCGGACGCGACAGCGGCTTCGACTGCGTGGGAGAGAATATCTCCGTCCCCGCGCTCCGCCGTATGTTCAACCTGGTGCAAGAGAGAGGCGGTATGCCCAAGACGATAGTTTATTCGCTAAATCCCACCCTCTACTACGAACTTATCACGCTGTGCGGCGCGTTTCGCGGCGCGGTGCCCGGCATAAGCTGGTGGTTCAACGACCATAAAAGGGGGATAACGGAACTGCTCGCGGCTGCGGCGGAACTTTCCTGCATAGACAATCTTGTGGGTATGCTCACAGACAGCAGATCGTTCTTGTCCTATCCTCGCCACGACTATTTCAGGCGCATCCTCTGCGAGTTTCTCTCGCACGTCACGCCGGAAAAGGCGAGCGGCTGCGCCGTGTCTGTGGCAAAAGACCTTTCGTATTACAACGCTCATAGGCTCATAGAGGAGGAGAAGAGATGAATATGCGCATGACTTTCCGCTGGTACGGGGAGGACGATCCCGTAACGCTGGATAAGATAGAGCAAATCCCCTGCATAGACGGCATAGTGTCCGCCGTATACGACACTCCCGTGGGGGAAGTGTGGAGCGAAGAGAGTATAGAAAAGATAAAGAGCCTGGCGGGGGCGCACAATCTCAAATTCGAGGTGGTGGAGAGCGTACCCGTGCACGAGGACATAAAACTGGGCGCAAGGGACGCGGGCAGACTCATCGACGTATATAAGGAGAACATCGTGCGCCTGGGAAGAGCGGGCGTAAAGTGCGTGTGCTACAACTTCATGCCCGTGTTCGACTGGCTGAGGAGCGAGCTGAAAAAGCCGCTTGCAGACGGCTCCAACGCCTTGGCGTACGACCACAAGACGGTGCTGGGCATGAATCCGCTCACCAGCGAGCTTTCTCTGCCCGGCTGGGACAGCAGCTATACAAAGGACGGCATGAAGGAGCTGCTGCACAAGTATGAGAGCGTGGATGAAGAGGCGTTGTGGAAGAATCTCACCGTGTTTTTGAAGGAAGTGGTACCCGTAGCGGAACAGGCGGACGTAAAATTGGCAATCCACCCGGACGATCCGCCGTGGGGGATGTTCGGACTGCCCAGGATAGTCACGAATAAGGAGAATCTGCGTCGCCTGCTGAACATAGTGGACAGCCCCTACAACGGGCTTACCCTGTGCACGGGCAGTTTGGGCGTGAATCCGAACAACGACGTGGCGGATATGCTCAAAACCTTTGCCGGCAGAACCCCTTTTGTGCACCTGAGGAATATAAAGATAACCGGGGATAGGTGCTTTGAAGAGAGCGGGCATATCAGCGTGAAAGGCTCGTTGGATATGTACAAGATAGTCAAGACGTTATACGATACCGGCTTTGACGGCTGGGTGCGTCCCGATCACGGCAGGATGATTTGGGGAGAAGAGGGAAGAGCGGGCTACGGCTTGTATGACAGGGCGCTGGGTGCGATGTACCTCTACGGGCTGGCGGAAGCTGTTTCCGGCGGATATAAGAAAGAGAAATAATCAAAGGAGATAAAGTATGGAATGGAGCGGTAAAGTTGCGGTTATCACGGGCGCGGGCGGAGTGCTGTGCGGCGAGATAGCCAAGGAATATGCGGCGATGGGCGCGAAAGTCGCGCTGCTGGACATAAATTTGCCCGCGGCGCAGAAGGTGGAAAGCGAGATAAAAAGCGCGGGCGGCACAGCAGTCGCATATAAGGCGGACTGTTTGGACAAGGCGTCCCTGCAAGCGGCGCACGAGCAGGTGCTCAAAGATTTGGGCAAGTGCGATTTGCTCATAAACGGCGCTGGCGGCAACTCCCCCAAGGGTACGGCGAGCAAGGATACGCATTGCGAGATGAAGGAAGGGGATATATCCTTCTTCGATTTGGAAGCGGCGGGAGTGGATTTCGTGTTCCGCCTCAACTTCCTTTCCGCCTTCCTCACCACCCAGGTGTTTGCGGGGGATATGATAGGAAGGCAGGGCAATATCGTCAATATAAGCAGTATGAACGCATATCGTCCGCTCACGCGTATCCCTGCATACAGCGGAGCAAAGGCGTCCATATCCAACTTTACCCAGTGGCTGGCGGTGTACTTTGCCAAGTCGGGCATACGCGTAAACGCCATAGCTCCCGGCTTTTTCGTCACCAATCAGAACAGGGGACTTTTGTTCGACAAGGAGGGCAATCCCACCGCGCGCACGAAGAAGATACTCGCCGGCACGCCCATGGGCAGATTCGGAGAGGCAAGCGAGATAATGGGCGCGCTCAAATGGCTGACGGATAACAATCAGGCGAGTTTCGTCACCGGCATAGTCATCCCCATAGACGGCGGTTTTTCCGCCTACTCGGGAGTGTGATACGGGAGGGAAAATTATGCTGAAAGTCGCTGTGCTGGGCTTGGGTTCAAGGGGGAGAAATTACGGCAGTCATCTCGCCAAAACCGAGGGGGTGCGGATAGTTTCCGTCTGTGACAAATATCAAGCCAAGATAGACAACGTCAAGGACAAGTGGGGCGTACCCGACAAGGCGTGCTTTACGGATGAGAGGGATTTCTTCGCGCAGGGTAAGGTGGCGGACGTCATGGTCATAGCCACCCAGGACAGGGACCACTACGGTCACGCCATGCAGGCGCTGGATTTGGGCTACAACCTGCTTTTGGAAAAGCCGGTCAGTCCGAACATAGAAGAGTGCCTTGAAATAGAGAAAAAGGCGAGGGAAAAGGGACTTAAAGTGCTGGTGTGTCATGTGCTCAGGTACTCCAACTACTACAAGTATATCCGCAAACTCATCGCCTCGGGAGTGCTGGGGGACATCATGCTCATCAAGCACGACGAGAATATCGCCTACTGGCACTTCGCCCACAGCTATGTGCGCGGCAACTGGCGCAAGGAGGAGGAAACTTCCCCCATGCTGCTGGCAAAATGCTGCCACGACTTGGATCTTCTGTATTGGTTCACCGGCAGCAAGTGTAAGAGCGTATCCTGTCGAGGCGGATTGTATCACTTCAAGAGGGAGAACGCTCCCGAAGGCAGTGCGGACAACTGCTTTGACTGCAAGTACAGCAAGACGTGTATATACGACTGCCTCTATCAGTATGTGGGCAGGAACAAGGGACCTTTCATAGGCAGGCACAAGTTCAAGTGGGGCACATACGCCTTTTGCACTTCGGGTAAGAAGAAGGACATAATCGATGCGCTCAAAAACGATCCCCGAGGCAAGATGTGGGCGCGCTGCGTGTATAAGTGCGACAACGACGTGGCGGATTTGCAGACCTTGCAGATGGAAACGGAAAGCGGCACTCAGATAGTGATGACGGTGAACGCGTTTAACGAAAACGACCATCGCCATACGGAGATACGCGGCAGTTTGGGGGAGCTTTACGCAGACGATACGGGCAGCGTGATAAAGCTGAAACTCTTTGATAAGCGCACTAAAAAGATAGTGGTGAACATCATTCCCGTAATCAAGGGGCACTACGGAGGGGATGAGGGCATAATAAAGGCGACCGTGGGGTTGTTGAAGGGCTTGGACGAGAGTAAGCAGCAATATACCTGGATACGGGACACCATAGAAAGTCATCGCGTCGCGGCTGCGGCGGAGCTTTCGCGCAAGCAGGGCGGCAGAAAGGTGGATTTGTCCGAGATACCCGACATAAAAGAATGAAAGTTCTGTTATGCATGACAGGATAAAATACATAGATACGAGAGGGAGAAAAATATGCTTATCACGGCTCATGGGGGAGCACACGGTACGGGACGGAACAGTAAGATGTACTTTTCCCGCATTCCCGAATACGGGTGCGACGCGCTGGAAGTGGATGTTAGGAAGAGGGGAAAGAGGCTGTATATAAGCCATCTGCCCGCGCTGTTCTCCAAAAGGCGTCTTTCGCTGGAATACGCCTTTGAAAAGGCAAAGGAATACGGACTGTATATCAACTGCGATATGAAAGAACGCGGGCTTTTAGAGGATGTGCTTGCCTTGGCGCGAAAGGTGGGGATAGAGGATAAGATATTCTTCACCGGCTGGGTGATAGACGAAGAAGAAACAAAGCAACTCTCCGGCGGCAGAGTGTTTTTCAATAAGCTCAGCGGCATTCCCTTCAAAGAAGGGTATGTGGAGAGGATAAAGCAGCGTCTTGCGCAGGATCCCGTCCATATGGCGGGCATAAACGCGGGAAAGTATTTGGTAAGCGAGAAATTTTTGACCGACTGCACGGCGGCGGGCATAAATGTTTCGCTTTATACGTTAAATTCGGATGCAGACGCGCAAAAATATGTTAAACTGGGATTGTACAATCTAACGTGCAATAACCCCGCGCGTATACGCGAGTGGATAAAGAGGCTGATTAAATGAGGAAGATAGCCGTAATCGGAGTGGGCAGAATGGGCTCCAAACACGCCGCCAACCTTGCCGCAGGCAGGGTGAAGGGCGCTTTCCTTGCGTGCGTATGCGACACGGATAAGGCGGCTCGTAAACGGGCAGAAAGGCTTAAAGTGCCCGCATACGAGGACTATAAGGAGATGGCGGAGGCGGAAAAACTCGACGCCGTCGTGGTCGCCACTCCCCATTACAGCCATGTGGAAATAGCCAAATTCTTCCTCTTGCGCGGCATAGCGGTACTCACGGAAAAGCCCGTTTCCGTTACGGTGGAGTGGGCGCAGGAGCTGAACGAAGTCGCAAAAAACAGCGGCGCGCTGTTCGGTATAATGTATAACCAGCGCACCAACAGGGTATATGCACGCGTGCGCGAGTTGGTGAAGACGGGCAAGTTGGGCGCCATTCGCCGTGCGAGCGTGACCGTCACAGACTGGTATCGTTCGCAGGTGTATTACGATATGGGTAATTGGCGCGCAAGCTGGAGCGGAGAGGGCGGCGGTACGCTCATAAATCAATGCGTGCATCAGCTGGACTTGATGCAGTGGATATTGGGTATGCCCGAGAGCGTGCAGGCTTCATGCCGCACGGTGAACAGGAAGATAAGCACGGAAAACGAGGTGCTGGCGAACTTTGCTTACAAGGACTTCAACGTCGTATTCACCGCCTCCGCGCATGAAGTGCCCGGGGTGAACATGACGGAGATAGCCGGAGATAGGGGGCTTATCAGGGCGGGGAAGTTCAAGGCGAAGATATATCTTCTGGAAAACGACGAAGCACAGATAAACGCAAAATCCACGCGCGACTACGGCAACAAGAGGGATAAAAAATATAAAAAATATACGGTAAGATACGGGCTGATAAACTTGATAAGGGACGGACTTTACGGACAGCAGTGCAATATACTCAACGATTTTGTGCACTGTATGAATACCGGAGAACGTCTGCTGGCGCCGGGAGAGGAGGGGATAAACGGACTTATGCTTATAAACGCCGTTTACGCTTCCGACTGGTCGGGAAAGAAGATGACATTGCCCATAGACGGCAAGGCATATACCGCTGCTCTGCGCGCTCACGCGGCGGAGGAGAAAAATAAGGGAGGTTGTTAAAAATGGTAAAGATATCGGGATTTTACGATGAAGTGTCGCCCGATTTGGAGACCCAGTGCAAGCTGGTAAAGGAGCTGGGCGAAACGTATATGTGTCCGCGCGTGGTAAACGGCAGAAATATCGCCTCTTACACGGCGGAGGAGTTCGAAAAGCAGGTCAAGCCCACGCTGGACAAGTACGGCGTGAAGTTCTCTTCCATAGGCTCCCCCATCGGAAAGATACGCTGGGATGACGACGACGCGTATGAAGCGCAGCTGAAAAAGCTGGAAGAGTTGGTAAAGATATGCAAAATAATGGACTGCAAGTATATCCGCGTCTTTTCTTTCCGTCTGAAAAAGGACGAGTACGAAAAGGCTTACGACACCGTGGTGAAAAAGCTCAAAGGCTTTTTGGAAAAGGTGAAGGGTACGGATGTCGTGCTCATACACGAGAACGAAAAGCGCATATACGGCGACGAACCCAATCGCTGCGTCAAGCTGTATAAGGCTATCTCCGACCCGCAGTTCAAGCTGTGCTATGACGCGTCCAACTACATACAGTGCGGCTACGACGCATGGGAGAGTTACAATATCGTAAAGGAGCATTGCGTATACTACCACATCAAGGACTGCTCCAAGTACCGCGTGGAAGTGCCCGTAGGTATGGGAGAAGGCAACTATCCCAAGCTGCTCAAAGACTTGGTGGCGGACAGGGGTTACGACGGCTTTATGACCTTGGAGCCGCATACGGGCAAATATGCCGACCACAAGGTGTTGTTCCAGTGCCTGTGCTGGGTCACTTGGGCTATCCCCTATATCTCCAAGTGGCACCGCGTTTTTCGCATGATAGACAAAAACAAGGGCATGAAGCGCTTCCAGACGGCAGACAGAAAGACCATGTTCCTGTGGCAGTACAACGGACTCAAAAAACTACTCGGACAAGCGGGGGTGGACATAAATGGATAAGGTAAGATACGGAATAATAGGTATAGGAAAACAGGGCGGCGGCTATGCGGCTGCCCTTGCCAAGGGCGGGGACAAGAACGCCGTCCTTACGGCGGTGTGCGATGTGGACAAGGTAAAGCTGGTGAACGCCGCGCGCGACTGGGGAGTAAAGACGTATGAAAAATACGAAGATCTCATAAAGAGCGGGGAGGTGGACGCGGTCATAATAGATACGCCTCACTACCTCCACCCCGTGATAGGCACGATGGCGCTGGAAGAGGGACTGCACGTCCTCTCCGACAAGCCCATAGGCGTATATACCAAGGCGGTCAGGGAACTGAACGAGTGCGCGGCGCGTCATCCCAAGCAGGTATTCGGCGTACTCTACAATCAGCGCACGAACAGCGCCTATCGCAAAGCCAAGGAGTTGGTGGAGAGCGGAAAGCTGGGCAATTTGAAGCGCATAGTGTGGATAATAACCAACTGGTACCGTTCGCAGGCGTACTACGACCAGGGCGGCTGGCGCGGCACCTGGGGCGGCGAAGGCGGCGGAGTGCTCATAAATCAGGACCCCCATCAGCTGGACTTGTTCACTTGGATAGCGGGCAAGCCGATCAAAAGGGTGTGGAGTACCGCGGAAACGGTGGGAAGAAAGATAAACGTGGAAAACGACGTGACGGCGTACTGCGAATTCGAAGGCGGCGCGTCCGGCGTGTTCATCACTTCCACACATGAATTCCCCGGCACGAACAGGCTGGAAATTTCCGGCGACAGGGGAAAGATAGTCATAAGCGGCGGCGGACTCAAAAAGTTGGAATTTATCGAAAATGAGATGTCCGAGCCGGAATTTTCCGCAAAGTGCGCCAAAGAGCGCGAAGCGGGCGTAAAGCGCGATTGGACCACCTATAAGATGAAGACGAAAAAGCACGTCTATCGTCAGCCCCTATCCGAAGTCATCACCAATGCGGGAGTGGGGCAGCAGATGAAGATAATCAGAAACTTCACCCTGCGCGTTTTGGGCAAGTGCGACAAGCTGATAGCGCCCGGACAGGAGGGGATAGTGGGTTTGATGTTCTCAAACGCCATCCATCTCTCCGGCTGGACGGGAGAGGTGGTCAACTTCCCCATTGATGAGGACAGATATTACGCGCAGCTGCAAAAGCGCATAGAAGAGGAGAAAGTCTCCGGAGTAAAGAAATAAAAGAGGGCGATCATGAAGAACGAATACAAGGGCGGAGGTATAACCGCTTACGGCAAGCTGTGGGAAGAAGCGCTGTACGACGCGGGTAATAACGCCATAACCGCGCAGTTCGACGGCAGGGGCGCCATCTCGCGCTATGCGGTTATGAACAAATACGAGGTGTTCAGCAAATTCTACACCCTGCTCACCGTGGACGGAGTGCCGCTGGACTATATCCGTGACAAGAAAGCGGATATGGTGGGAAGGCGCCAGATAACCACGGTATATACGGACAAGGCGGATATACACATCACGCAGTTTTTGGACAACGCCCACAACTGCATATATGTGCAGTTTTCCGTGGACGCCAAGGAGGATACGGACTTCGAGGCGGTGATGAACTTCGGCATCAACTACCAGTCGTATGTGGATCAGCTTCCGGGCGCGCGTCTGACCGCGGGCAATCTGCTCAGGATAGCGGGCGGATTTTTGAGCGGGAAGAAGCAGACGCAAGAGCGCGACGGCGAGGCGCTCATCCTGCGCGGAAAGGTGATGGGCGATTTCTACATAGACGCCGCCCTCTCAAAGGGCGGAAAGATGGGAGAAGCAGATCGCGGCTTTTTCAATCAATTTTCCGTGGGCGGAAAGGTGAGATGCGGAGAAGTGGGAGTGTTCCGCTATGTGATAAGCGCGGGCACGCGCGGCGACTACACCTTCTGCGACGTGAAGGAGAGGCTCAGGCACTTTGACGAGGCCATGAAGGAGGCGGCGGAGTACATAGATTCCCTCATCCCTCCCGCACACGTCACCGATTTAATGGAGCAGACGTATTACAAGTCCCTGCTCAACTGCTCGCTGTCCAACTATAAGGAATTGGGTAAGTTCAAGGGCTTTTTGGCGGGCATAGTCTATCAGTTTCCCGCCCGTACCTATTATCGCGACGGCTACTGGACGGTGCTGTCCGTGCTTCCCGTAAAGCCCGAGCTGGTGCGCAATGAGATAATCACCTTGGCGCACGGCATAAACAAGAAAGGGGAGTGCGGCACGGCGGTGAGGTATAACTTCAAGTGCCATTGGGGCAACCACTACGATTCCCCCTCCTTCTTTGTCATAATGACGTACGACTATGTGGTGCATACGGGGGACAAATCCGTACTCTCTGAGAGAGTGAACGGCGCTACGGTATACGAGCTCGTCTGCGCGGTGCTGGACAGATTCAAGAAGGAAGTGGACGACACGGGACTTTTGGTCAAGGGCGGCAAGTACAACCGCCGCGACTGGTGCGACAACGTGTTCAGGGGCGGTTACGTCACCTATGACGAGGCGCTTTATTGCAGGGCGCTGCAAGCGGCGTCCGAGATAAGCGGCGCGCTGGGGAATAAGGATAGGAGAGAGGCTTTTTACAGAGATTACAGCTCGGTTAAAGATGCGATCAACAAATTGCTTTGGAATGAGGAAAAAGGCTGGTACAATAACTATGTGGACGGCGACTTCACGGAGGACAACTTGTCCATAGATACCGTCATAACCGCACTTTTCGGCATAGCCGACGACGCGCGCGCAAGGCGTATGCTGGAAAATATGGAAAAGTGGCTGGAAACGCGCAACAACAAGGAGCAGGGTATGGGCGACTGGGGCACCATGAGCGTATATCCTTACTACAAGAGGGCGTGGGATATAGTGCAAAAATCCTCTCTGCCCGCATACTACCACAACGGCGGCGACTGGCCGTATTGGTCCAACATCTACGCCTATGCCAAGCTGGCTTACGGCATGGACTACAAGTATCCGCTGCTCAGGTGGTTTGAATACAACGTGGGAAAGGGCAACTACACACCCGTGGAGTTTTACAGCCCCATCCATCCGGACGGCTCCCTCTTGCAGGCATGGTCGTCCACGGGCGCGTTCGTCATGAGTTATCCGGAGGGCGACTTCTTCAAAAAGCATTTGAAGCAGCCCGAGGAATAACCCCATATAAAATAAATCAGGAGGAAATTTATGGAAAACGCAGTTGAACAGCAGCCGCAGGAAATCATGCCCGAACAAGATGACGCGTTGCAGGCGGAAGAACTCAACAAGAAGTACTTGAAGCCGCGCGACTACATCTTCTTTTCCATGGCGCAGTTCGCAAGCAGTGCCATCACCGGACTTGTGCAAGGTTACCTGCTGTTCTACTATACCGTGTGCGTGAGTATCGATCCCACCGCCGTGGGTATGATGTTCCTCGTTTCGAAGATATTCGACGCGATCATCGACCCCAGCATAGGTATTATCATCGACAAAACGCGCACCAAGTGGGGTAAGATGCGCCCGTATATGATATTCGCGTCTGTGCCGTGGGGCATTATAACCATAGCCCTGTTCATCCCGGTAACGGGCTTTAAAAGCGCTGGTAAAATAGCCTATATGTGGATAACATACATACTCTATTGTACGATATCCTCTATCGTGGGCGTGCCCATGGGCGGTATCCCCGCAGTGGCTTCCCCTAACACGCAAGAGCGCACCAAGCTCATCTCCATCAGCCGTATTTTGGGTTCCATCGGCGAACAGTCCGCCCTTGTGCTTATATCCTTCGGACTTTTGTTCAGCAACAACTACACCGTCGTGTACTTGCTGGTGGCAATCGTTATCGGCGTCCTCGGTACCCTGTTCATGGTACTGGGCAGCTTGAGCATAAAGGAAAGATTGGCGCCCACGGTGGAAAAGCTGTCGTGGTGGGAAGGATTTAAGTACCTATTCAAAAACCGACAATTTTTGCTGCTGATACTATCCAATCTGCTCACATTTTTCAGGAATTTGGTGTCGGCGTCCATCATATATGTGGTCACCTACATCTTCAACGATTCCGGCTTGCAGATATGGTTCTCCCTCCCCGGCGCAATCGCCTCGCTTATAGGTATGCTCCTGGCGCCCAAACTCAAATCCAAGATGGACGCAAAGCAGCTGTTTATAATGGCTACGATATGGCACTCTGTGGCGCTGGCACTTGTGTATATAATCTACATCGCGGGCGGAAATCAGTGGTACACGGTGGCTATAATGATGTTCATCGCCATGATGCCGGTAGGTATCTTGAACGTCGTGCCTCACCTGATGGCTACGGATACGCTGGACTATTGGGAAGAAAAGACGGGCAATAGAAACGAGGGCGTCACCTTCGCAATCATGTCTTTGCGCAGCAATATGTCCTCTGCATTCAAGGACTATTTCCTTTCGTGGCTGCTCGTATTCTTCCTGTTCGCTCAACCGGAGGGATTCCTCAACGATCACCATCCCGTGCAGTCGCAGTTCACTCAGTCGGGTCTGTTCCTCATGTATACGCTCATTCCCGCAGTGCTCAACCTCATCTCCATCGTGCCCATGCTGTTCTATAAGCTCTCGGGCAAGAAGATGGCGGAGATACAGGTGCGCCTTGCCGAGCGCAGACTTGCCGAGGGCGAGATCCTAGACGATGAAGGCAACGTGGTCACGGCGCAGACGGAGGGCATGGCGCTTGCAGCCGAGGGCGGCGCAGGCGTGGGGGAAATCCCCGACAGCATGGCTCAGTCGGTAGCGGAGGATATGAAAGCTGCGTCCGACGATATCTTCGAAAACAAGGAGGGCGGAAACGATGAAGCGTAAAGTTATATTTCTTGCGGTAGTCATAGCGCTTGTCATAAGCGTAACCGTGCTGGCGGCGTGTACCGCCTCCATGGAGGACTTCTATGCCGGATTGCTGACAGACGCGGAAAAGGTGAATGCCGACCTCAAAGCGATAATGACTGAAACTGCCAAGTATGACTACACCACCTCCTTTGACATAACTCACTATTACTACAACGGCGCCACTCGCGGCGATGAGAGTACGCCCGGCTGGTTGGACGGAGAAGAGGGCTTCACCTGGATGTATGAGGACGCCTATTTGGATATAGAAAAGAAAGGGGAGGTCATCACCACTACCGCCACCATATATCTACCCGTAAACGAGGACACCTACAATAACTCGGATATCGCTCCCGTAGCTTACGCCTCCGCCAAGGGCAGTGTGGACGGCAGCGGCAATCTCACCGTGGAATGGGTGAAGTACGGCGCGGCGGACGGCGACGGCGCGGCGGCGGATTTGGAGGATATGACCTATACCGTGGGCGGCTATGATATGGGCGATCTGCTCACGCTGTGGTACGATATGCTTACCGCTTATTCGGATATATCCGACAGCTATTCGGACATAACTTCCGCGACTTCCGGGTTCAAGATTTACCAGGACATAGCGCAGGTGGCGTATAGGTATGTGTACGATTTGGACGGAAACGAATACGACAGCTGGCATGACCCGGAGGGGGACGCGCTGACAAGTCTGCCCAAGGGAAGCGATATATTCTCATACGGATACGACGAGGACATCGCCTATAACTGGAACGTGATATCCGCCATGCGCCAAGAGCGCGTGAGCATCACGTCCACCACCAAAGACCGCATGAAGTCCTTTGAATTTTTCGCGGAAGACGTCATGGTCTACTACGACGAGATAAGCGTTATAAACAAAGACCTCACGTTGTATGCCGACGTGTATGCCAATACGGATTTTGTGGCGAGCATCGAGATAGCGGAGTAAATCCGGGCTATAAATTAAAACGGCCGCAGGGCGGACGCCTTGCGGTCTTTTACATTATTTTGCACAGCGCGCACCCACCCGCCGCGCCTATGAGGGACGCCAAAAGACATACGGGTATGGCGTATCTGAGCTTATATTCTTTCACGGTGGAAAAGTATATCGTAGCCACATAAAAAGTGGTCTCGCTCGCGCCCACTATCACGCTTCCGCAGCGGGCGATATAGCTGTCTGCGCCGTATTCGTCTATTATCGTCTGTAACGCGGCTATGGAACCGTTGCCGCTCAGCGGACGGAGTATTACCAGTTGGGAAAGTTCCGCGGGTATGCCCATAGCCGTGAACAGCGGTTTCAGCACTTGCGTCAGCTTTTCCCCCAAGCCGCTTGCGGTGAACAGTTCTATCGCTATCAAAATAGTCGTGAAGTAGGGCATTATGGATAAGAGAAGCTGCAAACTTCCCTTTACTCCCGCAACGAAACTGCCGTATATCGGCACTTTTTTGAAAAAACCCGCAACTATCACCGCCAAGATGAAGAGGGGCAGGATATATGCGCTCAACGGCATGCAAGCGGCAGTCCCTTCTTTAAGATGCCGCTCATCTTGGCGCACGCCTTGGCAAGTATCACTCCCGATACGGTGGACAGCAACGTGGCAAGCAGGGAAGGGAGGATGATGTCCGCCGCATCCGCAGCGCCCGCCTGTGCGCGCATACCTATCACCGTGGCGGGAATAAGTTGTATGGACGTGGCGTTGAATACCAAAAACAAGATCATGTTGTCGCTCGCTTTTTCCCGGTTCTTGCTCATTTGTTCCATCGCCTTTATCCCCATGGGCGTGGCTGCCGAACCCATACCCAGCAGATTCGCGGAGAAGTTTAGGGAGATATATTCCGTCGCCTTTTCGCTCTCGCCCTTGAAAATCCTCTTCCATAGCGGAGAAAACAGTCTGTTTATCGCCTTGCTTATCCCCGCCTTGTCCATGATTTCCAATACGGAAAGCCATACCGAATACACCGCAAACAGGGAAAGCGCCAGTTCCACCGCGTCCGTTGCTCCGTTCAGCATGACGGAAAACGCCGTCTGCGGAGAAGCGATCGTAAGGGCGATGAGCGAGAGTATAAGCATTAAAAAAAATACGGCGTTCATTACCATATCTTATGGCGCAGATATGGGAAATATCACCTCGCCCCTCTTGTAATGTGCGTATGCCGGTTATCGACAGATACTTGACAAGCCAACGGTCGCGTGATAATATGTAAAAGGTCAGGGCATATGAAAAAATTGGAATTTCCGCTTGTCATGCACGACAAGAAATCTAAATTGGACTATTTCCTCGCATCCAGAGAGAAATGTTTTAACGTAAAGGACGTTATGACATTGTATAACTCACTCCTTGCTCTGCCGGAAGAGCAGATAGAAAAACTCTCCTCGCTCAAACTCATCTCCCCGCGCGCAGCGCAAATACTTTCCGTATTTTTGGGAGTGCTCAGCATAGACCGCTTTTATTGCCGCAACGTCAAATTGGGACTTTTGAAGCTGTTTACCATTTCCGCCTGCGGTTTTTGGTGGCTGGCGGACATCTTTGCCATCCGCGCCGCCGCACGCAGAATGAACTGTAAAATTCTCCGCAATTTCATGCTTCATCCCGTAAAAGAAGAGGATTCCGATTGACCCTTAATACCTGGGAGTATCTATCGGACGTCCGACTCGATATGGCGGCTTTCAGTGCGCGAGGGATCTCTTGATACCTCGTTTTTTTACGCCGGCTTCGCGGCGAGATATCCGAAGATACCTCGAAAAACAGCGCTGAGCAAAGCAAGGAGATATCTTTCTCAACTCCCTAAGCGCTTTCGTGACGAAAGGGCGCGGAAAAAGAAAAGGGCTGCAAGGTTTGCCTTGCAGCCCGTGTGTTTTTTTGCAAAGACTACTCTTCGCTCATCTTCTTGTAGTCGGCATAGCGTTCCATAGCCTGCTCTTCGTTGAGTTCAAAGAGTTTTTCCGCGACTTCGGGCTTGGATTTGCTCAGCTGAGCATATCTGTTCTCGCCCATGAGGAATGCGCGGTAGTCGCCCTCCTTAGGCTGTCTGGAATCGAGGATGAAAGGATTCTTGCCCTCCGCTTTGAGTGCGGGATTGTAGCGGTACAGCTGCCAGTAGCCGGCGTCCACCGCCTTCTTTTCCTCTGCGATGCTGTTGCTCATGTTTATGCCGTGGTTGATGCAAGGGGCATATGCGATGATGAGTGAAGGACCGTGATAGTTCTCCGCCTCCTTTATCGCCTTTACCGTCTGAGCCATATTCGCGCCTAGAGCTATCTGCGCCACATACACATAGCCGTAGCTCATCGCCATCTTGCCCAGGTCCTTCTTCTTGGTAATCTTGCCGCCCGCAGCAAACTTGGCAACCGCGCCGGTAGGGGAGGATTTGCTCGCCTGACCGCCCGTGTTGGAGTAAACTTCCGTATCCAATACGAGCACGTTTACGTCTTCGCCCTGTGCCAGCACATGGTCGAGGCCGCCGTAACCTATGTCGTAAGCCCAGCCGTCGCCGCCGAATGCCCAAATGGACTTCTTTACGAAGCAGTCTTTTTCAGCCAAAATATCCTTGACCAGCTTGTCCGCTTCGCAGCCGCAACCGTTGCAGGCTTCCAAAGCCTTTGTGAGTTCGGCAGACGCCGCCTTACCGGCTTCGCCGTCGTTCATGGTGGCTATCCACTTGTCGATGGCGGCATTGCCTTCGGCGTTGTCGCCCCATACGCCTTTGAGTTCTTCCAGCTGCTGGGCGATAAGCGCGCGCCTCTGCTCGTAAGCCAGGTTCATACCAAAGCCGAACTCCGCATTGTCTTCAAACAGGGAGTTTGCCCATGCGGGACCGTGACCCTTGTCGTTCTTGGTGTAGGGACAGGTGGGTGCGGAACCGCCGTATATGGAAGAGCAGCCCGTGGCGTTGGCAACTATCATTCTGTCGCCGAACAGCTGGGTGACCAGCTTGACATAAGGAGTCTCGCCGCAGCCTGCGCAAGCGCCGGAGAATTCGAACAGCGGCTTGTTCAGCTGGCTGCCGATAACGGTATCCCTTGCGATGGGAGCGTCTGTTTCGGGCAGGGAAGAAGCGTAGTCCCAGTTCTCCTTCTCGCCGCGTTCAAGAGCCTCGGAAAGGGGCTTCATCACGAGCGCGCCCTTAGCCTTGGCGGGGCAGGTATTGGCGCAGGAGCCGCAGCCCGTGCAATCCAGGGGGCTTACCTGCATTCTGAACTTGTAGCCTTTAAGCGCGGGATTTTTTGCGTCGGCGGCGTCGAAAGATTCGGGCGCGCCGTCAAAACTCTTCTGCACGGAGGGGCGGATGGCTGCGTGAGGGCATACCAGAGAGCACTGGTTGCACTGCAAGCAGGCGTCCTTATTCCAGCAGGGCACGTTCACGGCTATGCCGCGCTTTTCATACTTGGTGGTGCCGGTGGGCACGGTGCCGTCCTCGTGACCTTCGAATGCGGAAACGGGAAGGTCGTCGCCCTTCTGATCGAGCACGGGGGAGATGAATGCCTTGAAGTAAGGGTCTTCCGTATAGGTGACCTTCTTGGCGCCTTCCGTGGTTACAGCCCACTTCTTTGCGTCGTACTTGATCTCCTTAATCGCACCCACGGCGTTGTCTATGGCGGCGTAGTTCATCTGAACCACCGCCTCGCCCTTTCTCTTGAAGGACTTATAAGCCATCTCCTTCATGTACTTCTCTGCGTCCTCATAGGGGATAACGCCGGAGAGTTTGAAGAAGCACGCCTGCATGGCGGTGGAAATGCGGTTGCCCAGACCTATCTTTTCAACGATGTCGATCGCGTCGATATTATAGAACTTGATATGCTTTTTGGCGATGATATTTTTCATGGAAGCGGGGAGTTCCCTGTCCATTTCCTCTTCCGTCCAAGGGCTGTTGAGCAGGAAGGTGCCACCCTCTTTGAGGTCGGAAACCATGTCGTACTTGGTCACATAAGAGGGGTTGTGGCAAGCCACGAAGTCCGCCTGGTCGATGAGGTAAGAGGACTTGATGGGCTTGTCGCCGAAGCGCAGATGGGAAACGGTTATGCCGCCCGATTTCTTGGAGTCGTAAGAGAAGTATGCCTGAGCGTACTTTTCCGTATTGTTACCTATAATCTTGATGGAGTTCTTGTTGGAGCCTACCGTGCCGTCGGAGCCAAGACCGTAGAACTTGCAGGAGATGGCGCCTGCGGGAGCTGCGTCTATCTTCTTTGTTACGGGCAGATAGTTGCCGGTCACGTCGTCCACGATACCCACGGCAAAATGATTCTTGGGCTCTTTTGCCTTCATGTTCTCGTAGACGGCATTTATCATGCTGGGGTTGAATTCCTTGCTGCCCAAGCCGTATCTGCCGGAGAGGACTTTAGCTTTCCTGCCCGTTTCCGCAAGGGCTGCCACTACGTCGAGGTAGAGGGGCTCGCCCATGCTGCCGCACTCCTTAACCCTGTCCAGCACGGTGATGCGCTTGACCGTTTCGGGGAAGGCTTCCGCGAACTTGGCGGCTGCGAAAGGACGGTAAAGTCTGACTTTCACCAAGCCCACTTTCTTGCCGGCGGCGTTGAGGTAATCCACCGTTTCTTCCACCGCTTCCGCGCCGCTGCCCATGAGCACTATCACGTCGGTGGCGTCGGGTGCGCCGTAGTACTGGTAGAGTTTGTATTCTCTGCCGGTTATCTTCTTTACGTCCTCCATAGCCTCTTCCACTATCGCGGGCACTGCCTCGTAATACTTGTTGCACGCTTCGCGATTCTGGAAGTAGATGTCGGGGTTCTGCGCGGTGCCCTTTTGAACGGGATGTTCGGGATTGAGCGCGCGAGACTTGAATTCGCGGATGTAGGGCATATATTTTTCGTCCACGACCTTCTTGATGTCGGTATAGTCTATCATCTCTATCTTGCTCACTTCATGGGAGGTACGGAAGCCGTCGAAGAAGTGCAGGAAGGGGACTTTTGCCTTCAAGGTGGCAAGGTGAGCTACAAGTGCCAAATCCATGACCTCCTGAACGGAGTTGGATGCCAGCATGGCAAAGCCCGTCTGGCGGCAGCTCATAACGTCGCCGTGGTCGCCGAATATGTTGAGTGCGTGATAGGCAAGAGCTCGTGCGCTCACATGGAACACGCAAGGGGTGAGCTCGCCCGCAATCTTGTACATATTGGGGATCATAAGCAGCAAGCCTTGGCTTGCGGTAAAAGTGGTGGTCAGCGCGCCGGCTGCCAATGCACCGTGCACGGCGCCCGCGGCGCCTGCTTCCGACTGCATCTCCGCAATCCTCAGCTTCTGACCGAAAATGTTTTTCCTGTCGGCGGTAGCCCATTCGTCCGCATTTTCCGCCATGGGGGAAGAGGGGGTGATGGGATAGATAGCCGCCACTTCGCTCATCGCATAGGCGATATGAGCCGCGGCGGTATTTCCGTCAATAGTCATTTTTTGTGCCATACAATTTCCTCCGAAACAGTAGT
>CALWRK010000004.1 GCA_944383935.1 uncultured Clostridia bacterium | reverse complement strand
ATCTGCCTCAAAACTGAACGAAATCCACCTCGCTAAAAGCGAGCATTTTACAGGTAACTAGTAATACAGACAAAAAACATATATCAGATAAAATCAATTATATTTGTAAAATGTGTTCGGGCGCGGTTGGGTAAAGGTAACATTATTTGTAAAATGCTTGATCGAAGTGTTCCGACGTGGGTTTTGCGGGTTTTAATAAAAGTATTCGCATTGCACAAAATTATCGTATGATTTTTGCGTGGTGGATATTGGGCGCGCTTACGTTTTTCTTGCTGCTGTTTGTGATAGCGGTAAGCGCGGGGATAGAAGTGCAGCTGAGTGCGGATTTATCGCAAGGGTATGCGGCGGCGAGCATAAGCGTTTTAAGCCTGCTTGTGTTGCGTTTCAGGGCGTTTGAAAGCGACGGGAGGCTGTATTGCCAGTTGAACGGAGGGAGGCTGCATCATATTACTGGTAAAAGGGACGGAAAGAGCGGGAAAAAAAAGAGTGCAGTTCATGACGGGCAGCAGAGGCGGCGCGGAAAGTTGAAATTACGGGCGCTCACGGTAAATGCCTCTGCGGGATTGGAGAATGCGTCCGATACTGCCGTTGTAAATTCATGCCTTACAGAGTTGATCATATATCTGATAAATAGGTTTGTATCAGTCAAGAGAGGAGGAGTATGCGTAAATCCCGCATATGACGTAAAGGGGATGAAGATAAATGTCTTTGCCGTGGCGGGGTGGGGAAGCCTGTTTTCCCTCCGATCGGCAATAAGTGGAAGAAAGGTGAAAAGACTTGCACGATAAGAGAAAAGGGAGGAGATATGGATAAAACAATTATGGATATAATGGGATTGACCATGGAAAACTTGAAGCAGATGGCGGGGGGAGGCAATGTAGTGGGGGAACCGGTGAAGCTGGATGAAAACACCGTGGTGATTCCCTATTGTAAGGTGTCTGTCGGATTTGTGTACGGCGGGGGAGAGTATAGTGAAAGCTCGCCTAAGAGTATGTTGCGATTCCCGTTCGCAACGGCGGGCGGCGGTGGCGTGACTTTGACGCCGTGCGGTTTCTTAATTAAAGAAAACGGAGAATACAGGGTAGTTGAGGAAAAGGAAGATAAGGAGGAGAATAAATGGTTGAACTTGGCAAAAGCGGCGTTAAATGTGATAAAGAAGTAAAAATATTGCTAAAACTATTATCAATTATTCTTATTTTCATAATAATCTCTACAATTATAACAATAAGTTGTAGAAAATGCGCAGCCGAATCGGGCTCGTCTTATGTGGTCATGTATCAAAAAAGCGGGCAGATTTTGGCGGGGAATAACATGGATTTACCTCTCCCCATGGCAAGCACCACTAAGATTGCAACGGCTGTTACGGTGCTGAATTCGTGCGAGCTTTCACAAGAAGTTATCATTCCCGAGCAAGCAGTCGGCATAGAGGGCTCCTCCGTCTATCTCAAACAGGGGGAGCGGTTTACCGTTTTGCAGCTGTTGTACGCTCTCATGCTTCAATCGGGCAACGACGCGGCGGTTGCGCTCGCTCTTCATGCCGGAGGAAATATGGACAATTTTGTTAAAATGATGAACGATTATGCTCATAGCCTCCATCTTGAAAACACACATTTCTGCAATCCGCACGGGCTGCACGATGACGAGCATTATACCTCTGCTCGCGACCTTGCGCTGATAACGAGCGACGCTATGAATAACGCAACATTCAAAGAGATAGTTTCCGCAAAAAAGTTCGACATACCCGCAAGCGAGTATACCGCAGCGCGCACTTGGTACAATAAAAATAAGATGCTGAATATGTATGACGGCGCCAACGGCGTAAAGACGGGGTACACCACGAAAGCGGGCAGATGTCTTGTGAGCGCCGCCGAAAGAGATGGAATGCAGCTGGTGTGCGTAGTTCTCAATCATTACAATATGTGGCAGGACAGCATGGCATATATGGATAAGGCGTTTTCCGATTACTGCGCCGTGCGCGGAGCGGGCGAGGGAGAGGAGCTCTACGGCGGAGAGGGGGTGGCCGTGAGCGTGAGGGGCGGCTTGGATTTTGCCGCAAAAAAGTCGGATATAGGTAAGTTACGCTATGAAATAACTGCACTCGACAGGTTGGATTTACCCGTGAAAGCGGGCAGCGACATAGGCAGAATAGAGGTTTTTGCGGATAATCGCTTGCTTTTTTCCTCCGCATTATATACTATAAATGATATAACCGACGTCAGGCAGCTTTATGCCGTGACAAATTACGATTCGGAGATGGTGGCGGAGTATGGAAGTGAGGCTGAACAAATATCTTGCAAGTTGCGGAGCGGCGTCGCGCAGGGGCGCGGATGAGCTCATACTTTCGGGCAGAGTAAAGGTGAACTCCGCGGTGGTGACTCAGCCGGGGACAAAGATAGAAACGGATAATGACACGGTCATGGTGGACGGCAAAAAGGTCGTCCCCGTGTCTAAATTTACATATATAATGTTGTATAAGCCCAAGGGGTGCATCACTTCCGTGCGCGACGACAAGGGGAGAAAGACTGTGTATGACTACATAGACGTCAATGTCCCGCATTTGGTGCCTGTGGGCAGGCTGGACTACGACACGGAGGGACTGCTGCTCTTGACCAACGACGGAGATCTCGTAAACCGCTTGGCTCACCCTTCGGGGGAAGTGCCCAAGACCTATCTTGTAAGGGCGGAAGGGCAGTTTCCCGAACATATACTCGCAAAATTGCGCAAGGGCGTAGAGATAGACGGGGTGATGACCAAGCGCAGCAAGGTCAAGCTGTTGGAGCAGGGCGAGGACGGCGCAAAGCTGACCGTCACCATCACGGAGGGCAGAAACAGACAGGTTAGGCGTATGTTCGAAGCGGTGGAGAGGAGAGTCGTATTTTTGAAGAGGATAGCCATAGGCGATTTGAGGCTGGGCGGTTTGGCGCGCGGAGCGTGGCGCTATCTTCATGAAGACGAGGTGGCATACCTCAAAAATCTGTAAAACAGCCGCATAATTTCCATAAGTACAGGCAGCGCCGCTTTATCGGCGCTTTTCCTTTGCGGTCGGGTAAGTAAAGTGGTTTCTGAGTTAAAATTTTGTCGCAAAAAGTGAGAAAATCGCGGTCAATCGCTTGCAAATTTTTTACTTTAATTATACAATTAGTAATAGTGCAAATTGTTTTTGCATACCAAGTAAATCAACTCGAAAATTTCGGAGGTTTTTATAATGGACAAAAAGGAACTGGTGTCGGCGCAGGCTGCCGTGGATAAAGTCAGCGAAAAAGCGCAGAGTTTTATCGACGGCATCGTGGACGAGGCTTCGTTTGTCGAAACGGACGCGTTCGTGGTCGGCGCGCGAGAGGGCGCTTTGGGTGAAGGCGTCGTAACCGGATATGCCACGATAGAGGGCACTCCGGTACACATCTTTGCACAAAACGCGGATGTGATGCTGGGCAGCATAGGCGCGGCTTCCGCAAAGAAGATTGCCAAGTGCATGAAGAGGGCGTGCGCAACGGGCACACCGCTCATCTCCGTACTCGACTGTTCGGGTGCGAGGCTGGATGAGGGCGCCGCGGTTATGGAAGCGTATGCTTCGCTTTTGGCTTTGGCGGCGGAAGTGGCGGAAACGGTGCCTCATATCTGTATAGTCAAGGGCGTAGCCGTGGGCATGACCGCCACGTTTGCGGCAATGGCGGACTATGTATATATGAGCAAGGATGCGGTGATGTCCGTGAATTCCCCCATGTATTTGGCTTCCAAGTTAACTGCCGTTCCCAAACTTAACAAGATGGTAGGCTATGACGCATATAAAGAAACAAGCGCCTTGGCGTCCGATACCTACTCTTCATTAAAGGATTTGAAGGGCAAACTCGTAGACCTCCTTGCCACCGTAGGCATAGTGGAGAAGGAGGGCGTGGATGACGATCCCAACCGCGTGATGTCCGCTCTCACCAAAAAGTACAGCGTGAAAGGCGCGCTGGAAGCTCTTACGGACGGCGGCAAATATATAGAAATAAACGCCGATTACGCCAAAGATGTGGTTTGCGCTTACGCAAAGGTGAACGGCATCAGCGTGGCGATAGTTGCGCAAGACAGTGGCGAAAATGACGGATATATGAGCGAAGACGGGGTGAAGAAAGCTGCGGGCTTTATCAATAAAGCCAACGCGTTCGGTCTGCCCCTCATCTCTTTGGTGGACAGCAAGGGCTTTAATCCCGATCTCAAACAGGAGCTGTCCGGATTTGCGTGCAAGACGGCTTGCCTTTTCAAGGCGGTTGCGTCTTACGAACATCCCATGATAGCCGTGGCTTGCGGCAACGCGGTGGGCGCGGCATACTCCGCACTCATGAGCAAGGGTATAGGCTTCGACTATACGCTCGCCACCACAGACGCGAAAGTGGCTCCCGTGACTGCGGACACCGGCGTCCATGTGTTCTACACCGAAGAGCTCAAACAGGGCAAGACGGCGAAGAGTATGAAGGCGTTGGAGAAAAAGTTTAACGACGATATGGCAAATCCCCTCACTGCGGCGGGAGAAGGTTATATAGACAACGTGATAGAAGCGGGCAACATTCGCCCTTGCGTGAGCTCCGCGCTCTTGATGTTATTAGGTATATAAGGCAGGGCAACATATGAACAAGAAAAAACTTTTCATCACCCTTGCCCTTATGGCGCTCATCGTGTGTATGACGCTGGCTTTCGGCGCCTGTGAGATGATAAGCGACCCGGCGGAACCGGACGATATGGGCATTGCGGATATGAATGGCGGAGAGAGGCTGCTCACCGGACTTCAGGTGGCTGCAATCGGTCTTATCGTCGTATTCGTGGTGCTTATCGTGCTTATCTTCCTCATCAAGGCATTCAAAGCCATGGTAGATGCTGCGGAGAAAGCGTCGGAAGGAAAGGGTAAGGACAGAGCCCAACGCAAGGCGGAGGCAAAGGCGAGGAGGGCTGCAGAAAAGCAAGCCAAGCTGGAAGCCGCGCGCGCCAGGCTTGAAGCAAGCAAGAAGAGCAATGCGCCCGCAGCCGAGGCGGCAAGCGCGAATTCCGATGAGGAAGAGGAGATTGCGGCGGTTATGGCAGCGATATACGCCTACTACGAAGTCGCAATGCCCGCATACGAGCGTTCCAACCTGAAATTCCGCGTACGCTCTATAAAAGAGATCAAATAATAAAGAAAATTATTCAAGGAGAAATAAAAAATGCGCAAGTTCAATGTAAACGTCAATGGTAAATCTTACGCCGTAGAAGTAGAGGAAGTGGGCGGTATTGCAGCCGCACCCGCACCTGCGGCTCCCGTAGCCGCGGCACCCGTGGCGGCAGCTCCCGCAGCACCCGCAGCAGCCCCCGCTCCCGCAGCAGCTCCCGCTCCCGCAGCGGCAGGCAAGGGCGATCCGGTGAATTCCCCCATGCCCGGTCTGGTCAAGAAGCTGTGCTATTCCAACGGAGCCACCGTTGAAGAGGGCAAAGAGATAATCACTTTGGAAGCCATGAAGATGGATACTCCCGTTGTTGCGCCCAAGTCCGGCGTGATCACTTATTGCGTAAACGAAGGCGCCAACGTAGACACCGGCGCATTGCTTTGCACCATAGCTTAATGCCGCGGAGGTAAGTATGGTAGATATATTCTCTTCACTTTCCTCGTTCGAGTTCGTAGAGGCGATGAAGACCCTGTGGGAGAGCACGGGCTTCATGACTACGGGCGCGGGCATCTGGAAAAACTTTATAATGCTGGCGATAGCGTGTATTCTCATCTATTTGGCAGTATATAAAGAATTCGAGCCCAACTTGCTGGTGGCAATCGGCTTTGGTATGTTTATTATAAATATACCGGGCGCGTACAATATATTGTACGGCACCACGGGCTGGATAATCACGGATACGGTAACGGATACCGTGATAGCAAAGGGCACTGAGCAGTCACTGCTGGCGTGGGCGTACAATCTGGCGTGGGCGTACAATATCGATCACAACGCATTCGCGAGTGCGCTTGCAAGCCTCAACTTGGAGAGTATCCCCGAAACATGGGGCGCACTGAGTGCACAAGCGCAGCAACTGCTTATTGAAAGCGTGCCGTGGACGGCGGAATCGGGGCTGTCCATACAGGGCGTTATCCTCGATTACATAAATACTTCCAGCATATATGCGGGTAATACCATCTCCGTGGCATCCGGCGTGGTGGCAAACGAAGGTATTTTCTATTACCTGTATAAAGGCGTTGAATGGGTCATCTTCCCGCCGCTCATCTTTATGGGCATCGGCGCGATGACGGACTTCGGTCCCATGATAGCCAACCCGAGCAGTATGCTCATGGGCGCGGCGGCTCAGCTGGGTATATTCGTCACTTTCACCGTGGCGATCCTTATCGGTTTCACGGGCGAAGAAGCTGCTTCCATCGGTATCATCGGAGGCGCGGACGGTCCTACGGCTATATACGTCACCACAAAGCTGGCGCCTCACTTGCTGGCGTCCATAGCGGTTGCGGCTTACTCGTATATGGCTCTGATAAAGATAATTCAGCCGCCTATCATCAAGCTGCTCACCACGAAGAAGGAGAGGGGAATCGTCATGGAACAGCTCCGTCCCGTATCCAAGACGGAGAAGGTCATCTTCCCGCTGGTGGTTACGGGCGTCGTGGGCGTGCTCCTGCCTTCGGCAATACCGCTTATAGGTATGCTCATGCTGGGTAACCTGTTCAGGGAATCGGGAGTCGTGCCTCGTCTTGCAAAGACGGCGAGCAACGAGCTCATCAATATCGTCACCATTCTCTTGGGTGTAATGGTCGGCTCCAAGGCTACGGCAGACAACTTCCTTACCACTCAGACCCTGCTCATACTCGTCATCGGCGTCGTGGCATTCGCTTTGGGCACCGCGGGCGGCGTACTTATAGGAAAGCTGATGTGTGCTGTCACAAAGGGCAAGATAAACCCCATCATCGGCGCCGCGGGCGTATCCGCCGTGCCTATGGCTGCGCGTATAGCACATAACGTGGGGCAGGAAGAAAATCCCAACAACTATCTGCTCATGCACGCAATGGGTCCTAACGTCTCCGGCGTTATCGGCTCTGCAGTCGCTGCGGGCGTCTTGCTTGCCTGCTTCGGCGTATTCTAAAAGGTAAAAGAGGTAAATTATGGTAAAGATAACAGAAACTATTTTAAGAGACGCGCACCAGTCGCAGGCGGCTACCCGCATGAGATTGGACGAAATGCTCCCCGTTGCAGATAAGCTCGACAAGATAGGTTACTATTCTATAGAGTGCTGGGGCGGCGCCACCTTCGACAGCTGCCTGCGCTTCCTCAACGAAGATCCTTGGACGAGGTTGCGCAAGCTGAAAGAGGCTATGCCCAAGACTCCGTTGCAGATGCTCCTGCGCGGACAGAATCTGCTCGGCTATAAGCACTATGCCGACGACGTGGTGGACGAATTTGTCAAGAAGTCCATCCAAAACGGTATCACCGTAATGCGTATTTTCGACGCACTCAACGATCCCCGCAATATGGAAAGGGCGATGAAGGCGTGCAAAAAGTACGGCGGCGTATGCGAAGCGGCGTTCAGCTACACCACTTCTCCCGTGCACACCAACGAATACTTCGTGGAACTTGCAAAGAAGTTGGAAAAGATGGGCGCGGACGTCATCTGTATCAAGGATATGGCGGGCATATTGCTCCCTTACAACGCATACGAGTTGGTCAAGGCGCTCAAAGCTTCGGTAAAGGTGCCCATTCACCTGCACACTCACCAGACGGCGGGCACGGGCAATTTGACCTACCTCAAAGCCATAGAAGCGGGAGTGGACATCATCGACTGCGCGCTTTCGCCTCTGGGCAACGGCACATCTCAGCCCGCAACTGAGCCCATGGTGGCAGCGCTCGCCGGCACTCCTTACGACACCAAGTTGGATCTGCTCAAACTCAACGAGCTGACCGAACACTTCAAGAAGGTGGCGGCAAGGCTTAAAGCGGACGGTTTCCTCACGGATAAGTCCTTGCAGACGGACGTCAACGCGCTCATCTATCAGGTGCCCGGCGGAATGCTTTCTAACCTGGTCAACCAGCTCAAACAGCTCAACGCTTCCGATCTCTACGACGAAGTGCTCAAAGAAGTGCCCCGCGTGAGGGCAGACCTCGGCTATCCGCCTCTCGTCACCCCCACCAGCCAGATCGTCGGCACACAGGCGGTATTCAACGTGTTCTACAAGGAGAGGTACAAGGTGGTATCTTCGGAAACCAAGGGCGTGCTCCGCGGCGAGTACGGCAAGCTGCCGGCAGAACCCAACCCCGAAGTGGTCAAGAAGGCTATCGGCAACGAAAAGCGCATAACCTGCCGTCCCGCCGACCTGCTTGAACCCGAGTTGGACAAGTATCGCGCGGAGTGTGCGGAGTATGTGGAGCAGGACGAAGACGTACTCTCCTATGCACTCTTCCCTCAGGTTGCCACCAACTACTTCAAGTATCGTCAAGCCAACAAGCATCATGTGGATACGGAAGTGGGCAGCATAGAGCAGAAGATAATGCCCGTGTAACAAGAACTTGCGTAAAATACGGGGCCGCGTTTGCGGTCCCTTTTTTACATATCGTATAAGTGTAATAAAAGAGGGCACGGCTTTTTGCCGTGCCCGTGCTCATAGGAGCGGATGTTCAAGGGGAAATATTATTCCGCCAGGTTCAAGCCCTCTTTCATAAACCTGTCAAAGCACTTCTGACCTACCTCGGTGTTCTTGAATACGCCCGTGCACTCCAAGATCTTCTCGCAGGTCAAGTTCACATAGTCCGTAACCAGCTTCTGCGCGCGGGCAGGGGCGTTTGCGTTGCCGTTGTCGTTTACCAGCTGCAAGATCATCTGTGCGTGCTTGCTCATGGGATTTTCCTGATCGGAAAGACTCTTTAGGTCAAGCATATTCTCTCCAGTGAGGTATTTTTCCACCTCGGCAAGTTCCTTTTTCAATCTACCGGGCAGGATGAACAGACCCATGACCTCTATTATGCCTATACCTTCTTTCTTTATGTTGTGCATACTCTCATCGGGGTGGAAGATACCGTAAGGGTGCTTTTCGTCCGTACGGTTGTTGCGCAGAATCAAGTCGAACACATATTCCCCGTCGTTGTTGCGGCAGATGGGGGTAATGGCGTTGTGCTGTTCGGTGGTCGCGCATATGACGTCAGACTCTTCGTCCGTCCAATTAAACCAGGTATCCAACACTCTCTTTGCCATATTATACACTCCCTCGCGGTCCTCGCCCTTAATTCTTACCACTGAGTTATACCAGTCGAGAATGCCTATCTCCACGTCGGGGTATTGTACGCACTTATACGTCTTGCGATATCCGCGCGTCATCATGGGCAGTACCTTTGCGCCGCCCTGGTAATGGTCGTGCGTGAGGATGGAGCCGCCCACTATGGGAAGTGCGGCATTGGAGCCGATGAAGTAGTGGGGGAACAGGTCCACGAAATCCAAAAGCCTTCTGAAAGCCGCGTCGGTCACCGCCATGGGACGATGTTCGCAAGAAAATGCTATGACGTGTTCTGTGTAGTACTGATAGGGGGAATATTGCAGTTCCCACGGTTCGCCGTCCAATTCTATGGGAATGGTGCGCAGCGTCTGACGGGCGGGATGATTGAGGTTTCCCGCAAAGCCCACGTTCTCGGGGCAGAGCATACAGGCGGGATACCCCGTCTTGGGTAGCAGTTTCGCCGCCGCAATCGCCTTGGGATCTTTCTCCGGTTTGGAGAGGTTTATCGTTATGTCAATATTTCCGAAACTGCCGTCGTGCGACCATTTGATATTCTTCTTGATGTCGGGCATACGAATGTAGTTATTCGCTTTGCTCAGCTCAAACAGCCATGTGGTGGCGTCCTTTACGCTTTTATTTCCCGCTATCGCGTCAAATTGCGCTATCACTTCCGAAGGGACGGGGGTGACAATGCCCAGCAGCTTGGTTTCGAACAAGAGCCATTCTTCGGGCTTTGCCATTCCCGTATCTATGGCGTGCTTGACCAGAGGGTCGACTATTTCCGTCTGAAAATCGCCGTAAGTCTGCGGAATAGGCGCGGGATGCGTCAGTTTGAAGAAGTCCAGCAGGACGTTGGTAAGATATATCCTATTGGCTTCGTTCATGGAGATGTGATCGCGTGCGTATGCGATGAGCTCGCTCACTTTTACTCTGAGTTCGTCTTCCGTCAACATAAAAATCCTCGTAAATGTATTTAAGCGTGTATAGCTTGACCATATATATTATAAGTCTTCCGCCGATAATTTGCAAGAGTTTTACTTATATCGCGCGCGCAAATATTATTTATAATACCTATTATATATTTACAAATTCGCGTTTGATGTGGTATAATCTTACTAACAAAACAAAGAGGTGACATTATGAGCGAAAAAAGCGCAAAGACCTTTCTGGCAATAGATGCATTCAAGGGCGAAGTTGCTCGCCTTAACCCTGGTGCGGACGCAACTCAGGCGGCGGAACGTTACGCCACGCTTGCAAATTTGCACGCTGCCAAGTACGGTGATGGGGTGTTCTTCTCCTCTCCCGGCAGGATAGAGGTATGCGGCAACCATACCGACCACAACAACGGCAAGGTTTTGTGCGCGTCCATCAGCGTGGACACTCTCGCTTGCGTTACCAAGACGGACGACGGAGTGATAGTAGTGGATTCCGTGGGCTATCCCCCCGTATGCGTAAACGTGGCGGATCTGACCAAGATAAAGGAAGAAGAGGGCGATTCCACCGCCATAATAAAGGGCATATGCCGCTATTATCTCGATCACGGCTGGAAGGTGGGCGGCTTCAAAGCCACCACCCAGAGCAACGTATTCAAGGGCGCGGGCGTATCTTCTTCCGCCAGTTTTGAACTGCTCATATGCGAAATTCTCAACTGCCTTTACAACGGCGGCATTCTGGGCGCCATGGACAAGGCAAAGGCTTCCTACTATGCGGAAAACGTCTACTTCGGTAAGCCCAGCGGCTTGCTCGATCAGAGCGCGATCGCCTTGGGCGGCGTAAGCTACATAGACTTCAAATCCACCGTCGACCCTGAGGTGGAGAGCATAAGCTGGAAGTTCGAGGATATGGACATAGTCATCACCAATACGGGCGGCGACCACTGTAATTTGACGGACAACTATGCCGCTATTCGCCGCGAGATGGAACTTGTTGCCGGCAAATTGGGCGGAAAAACGCTGCGCGAAGTGGACGAGGAGCACTTCTATGAGCAAATTCCCGCCTTGCAAGAAGAAGTCAGCGGCAGGGCTATCTTGCGCGCAATGCACTTCTACGACGAAAACAAGCGCGTAGATGCCGGCGCGGACGCGGTGAAGAAGGGTGATGAGGCGGCTTTTGCGAAAGTCATAAACGAGAGCGGGCTTTCATCTTATATGCTTCTGCAAAACTGCTATCCCGAGGGCGACGTGGCTCAGCGCGTACCGCTGGGTATAAATCTCAGCAAGCGCTTTAAGGGCGTAAAGGCGGTCAGGGTGCACGGCGGCGGTTTTGCCGGGACCATCCTCGCCTTTGTGGACAAGAAGAGAACGGATAAATATATCGAGTATATGGCGGGCATCTTCGGAAAAGAGAATGTATTTGAGGTGAACGTGCGCAACGTGGGTGCGTGCAAGGTGAATATCTGATGAATTTGCTTTCTGCACCCGGTAGGGTGGCATTCACCATAGGCGGCTTGGACATATACTGGTATGCCATCATGATAACCATGGGGCTGTTGCTGGCTTTTGCCTTGGTCTCCGTCCTGCTGAGCAAGCGCGGTATAGGCATGGATTTTGCCTTGGAGCTGTTTTTATGGGTGGTGATATTGGCGGTCATCTTTTGCAGGGTGTTCTATGTAGTGCCCAGGATAGGCACCACCTACGATTTGACCACGGCGGAAGGGTGGGCGGAGATATTCAACCTGCGCCAGGGCGGACTTACGATAATCGGCGGCATCTTCGGCGGCGTGCTCGGCATAATCTGCTGCTGCCTTAGGAACAAGATGTACAGTTTCGCGCGCACGGCAGATTTGGTCGTGCTGGCGGTATTCGTAGGACAGATCATGGGCAGGTGGGGGAACTACTTTAACCAAGAGTTGTACGGGCTGGAAATCACCGATGAAAGTCTGCAATTTTTCCCCTTTGCCGTATTCATAGACGCAACTCAAAGCTGGCATTGCGCACTCTTCTTCTATGAAGGGGTGCTCAACTTTATCGGTCTGTGCATAGGGCTCACCATGTTCCATTATAAGATAGACAAGCGCAAGCCGCTCATGATAGGCATCTTCTACCTGCTTTGGTACGGAGTGGTGCGCGGTTCGCTCGAATTTTTGAAGATGGAGCACGCCACATTTCCCGGCACGGACGTGGGAATAGTGCAAGTCATCTGCTATTGCGTGGCTGCGATATGCGCGATAATCATCGCTCTATATGCCAAGGGGATAATAAACTTCAAATTTTTGGATAAATACAACAAGGCCCCGAATCCCGATTGCACCGCCTTTTACAACGTAGACGGCAATTGTGAAGTAATCGAGGCGGAGGAGAAAGAGTGAGAAACTTAACATTATTGACCGACCTCTATCAGCTGACCATGCTCAACGGTTACAGCAAGACGGGGCAGATGGATAAGATGTCGGTATTCGACGTGTTCTATCGCGGCGTGAACAATAACTACGCTATCGCCTGCGGTTTGGAACAGGTCATCGACTACATCAACAACCTCAAATTTACCGATGAAGACATCGCATACCTGCGTTCTTTGGGCATCTTCGACGAGCAATTCTTGTCCTTGCTCAAAGATTTCAAGTTCACCGGCAGTATCTATGCCGTGCGTGAAGGCGACGTCATCTTCCCTCAGGAGCCCATCCTCACCGTAAAGGCGAGATTGTTCGAAGCGCAACTCATAGAAACGGCTATTTTGTGCATTCTCAACCATCAAACGCTCATCGCCACCAAGGCGAGCAAGATAGTTCACGAAACCAAAAAGGGCAGCGTAGCGGAGTTCGGCCTGCGCCGTGCGCAGGGTCCCGACGCGGCAATTTACGGCGCTAGGGCGGCTATCGTAGCAGGATGCGCCTCTACCTCCAACGTGCTTGCGGGCAAGATGTTCAACGTGCCCATCTCCGGCACACACTCCCACAGCTGGGTAATGAGCTTCCCGAGCGAGTACGAAGCCTTTAAGGCATATGCGCACATCTATCCCGACGCGTGTATGCTGCTTGTGGACACATACGACACTCTGCGCAGCGGCGTTCCCAATGCCATCAAGGTATTTAAGGAGCTTATAGCGCAAGGGCATAAGCCCATAGGTATCCGCCTGGATTCGGGCGACCTTGCCTACCTCAGCCGGGAAGCGCGCCGTATGCTCGATGACGCAGGCTTGAAGGACGTAAAGATATGCGCCAGCGGTGACCTGGACGAAAAAGTAGTGCAATCGCTCGCCGCACAGGGCGCCTGCATAGATACTTGGGGGATAGGCACGAAGCTCATCACAAGTGAGGACTGCCCCAGCCTGGGTGGGGTATATAAACTCGCAGCCATTGAAGATAAGGACGGAAATATGGTCCCCAAGTTGAAAAAGTCGGATACTCCCGGGAAGATAACCAACCCCGGCGAAAAGAAGATAGTGCGCTTTTTTGATAACAAGACGGGAGAGGCGATAGCCGACCTCATCGCGTTGAAAGAGGAAAATTACATCGGAGCGGACAAGGTGGAGATATTCCACCCCATATACACATGGAAGAAAAAGACGCTCACCGATTTTACCGCCAAAGAGCTGATGGTCCCCGTGTTCGAAGAGGGTAAACAGGTCTATACCTCCCCCACGGTCAAGGAGATCGCGGCATATCATGCCCAAACCTTTGCGGCGTTCAATGACAGTTATAAGCGCATTCTCAATCCGCACATTTATAAGGTGGATTTGTCTAAAAAGCTATACGACCTCAAACAAGAACTCATCAACAACTGAAAGACATTCATGCAAAATATGCGCCTTGCCTAGCGGGGCGCATTTTTGTTTGCTAAAAAATCGACGTATATCTACAAAAAACGCCCAAAACTCCATTTAACTACCTGCTTTTGAGCTTTCGCGGAAGGTTGCCGCACATTATAATATAAGTCGACGGAACAGATATGCGGGAGGATAAGAGAATATGCAGGATAAGTTCGAAACCAAATTCAAAGGCTACGACAGGAAACAGGTGGATGAGTACATACTCAATCTCACCAAGAACTACGAGCGTTCGCTTGCGGTGCAGAGGGACAGGATAGAGAGCTTAAAGGCGGAAATTGCCGCCAAGGAAAAGCTGCTGCAAGAGTATATTTCCAGAAAGGAGAGTATAACTAACTCCATCACGCAGGCGGTGGAAAAGGCTAAGCAGATAGAATATACCGCCAAGGTGCGCTATGCCCTTGAAGGGGAGCGCCTCGCCATTTTCAGCTCAAAGTGGGTGCGCTATTGCGAGAGCATGACTAACGCCGTGGATAAGACGCTGTTGCAAAATGCCAAGGATTTCGTAACCACCGCAAGGCGCAAGATAGAAGAGGGACTTTCCGCCGACCTCAATTTGGGCGCTTACCTCGGCGAAGCCGCGGAAATCTACGAAACGGAGCAGGGCAGACTCGCCGCGATAAAAAAATCCGTCTGATATAGCGCTCAAAAGGACGTATAATAAAATTAGACGTCATAAAAAAGCGGTCCGAAGGGAACCCTCCGAACCGCTGTATTTTGTATTACTTATCTCAATACATATCGTTCATGCCCGCTCCGCCGGCAGGTGCCGCAGGCTGAGGTTCGGGGATGTCGGTGATGAGCACTTCGGTGGTCAGCAGGGTAGCCGCTACGCTGGCAGCGTTCTGCAAAGCCGAACGGGTGACCTTTGTGGGGTCGAGGATACCGCTTTCTATCATGTCGCAATACTCGTTGGTCAGGGCGTTGAAGCCGTAGCCGAATCCGCGCCTGGAAGAGAGAATTTTGCTCACGATCACGCCGCCGTCTATACCGGCATTGGCGGCAATCTGCTTAATAGGGGCGTCCAAAGCCTTCAAAACGCACATTGCGCCCGTTTTTTCATCTCCGCTGAGAGTTTTGACGAGCTTTTCCACCTCAGGAATGCAGCCCAGCAGGGCAACGCCGCCGCCGGGGATAACGCCTTCTTCCACCGCCGCACGGGTGGCAGCCAAAGCGTCGTCTATGCGCAGCTTCTTTTCCTTCATCTCAACTTCCGTAGCGGCGCCAACATTGATTATGGCTACGCCGCCTGCGAGTTTGGCGAGGCGTTCTTGCAGCTTCTCCCTGTCGTAGTCGGAAGAGGTCTCGGCGATCTGGGACTTGATGGAAGCCACTCTGTTCGCGATGGCTTCGGGAGCGCCCGCACCGCCCACAATGGTGGTGTTGTCCTTATCCACCTTTATCTGCCTTGCTCTGCCCAGCTGAGCGACGGACACGTCTTTGAGCTCATATCCCAGCTCGCTGGAAATAACTTCGCCGCCGGTGAGGATAGCTATATCTTCCAGCATGGCTTTTCTCCTGTCGCCAAAGCCGGGGGCCTTGACTGCCACGCAGTTCAATATGCCTTTGAGTTTATTCAGTACGATGGCGGTAAGCGCTTCGCCCTCGATGTCCTCTGCTATTATCAGCAGGCGCAGACCGTTCTGAACCACCGCTTCCAGCAGGGGAAGGATGTCCTTGCTGGTGGATATCTTCTTATCTGTGATGAGCACATATGCGTCGTCATACACCGCTTCCATCTTATCGGTATTGGTGACCATATATGCGGAAACATAGCCCCTGTCAAACTGCATACCCTCTGTTGTGGAAAGTTCCGTCTTCATGGATTTGGACTCGTCTACGGTTATAACGCCGTCCTTGCCCACCTTTTCCATGGCCTCGGAGATGAGTTCGCCCACCTCTTCGTCACTTGCGGAGATGCTCGCCACCTGGCTGATAGCCGTCTTGGAATCCACGGGCTTACTCATATTTTTCAACTCTTCCACCACGACGTCGGCAGCCTTAGCAATGCCTTTTTTCAAGATCATGGGGTTAGCTCCCGCCGCAACGTTCTTCAAACCTTCGGAAACTATCGCCTGTGCCAGAACGCAAGCGGTGGTGGTACCGTCGCCCGCCACATCGTTGGTCTTTACCGACGCTTCTTTGATGAGTTGAGCGCCCATATTGGTAAATCCGTCCTCCGGCTCCACCTCTTTTGCGATGGTAACGCCGTCGTTGGTCACGAGGGGAGTGCCGTACTTTCTATCCAAAACCACGTTTCTGCCCTTGGGGCCGAGGGTGATTTTAACCGCGTCTGCCACGCAATCCACGCCCGCTTTCAGGCTCTTGCGCGCTTCTTCACCATATAAAAACTTTTTAGCCATAATATACCTCCTTAGTCAACGATAACCGCGAGTACGTCGCTCTGCTTGAGGATGGTAACTTCCTTACCGTCCAGTTTGAAATCGCTGCCTGCATATTTATTATATAAGATAACGTCGCCCACTTTCACCTGCATGGTGACTTCTTTGCCGTCCACGGTGCCTCCGGGACCTACCGCCAACACTTTGGCGCTTTGGGGCTTTTCCTTTGCGGAATCGGGAAGGAAGAGACCGCCTGCCGTCTTTTCTTCACTTTCGACGGCTTCTACCACTATCTTGTCGAATAACGGTTTAATAGTCATATTCAGACCTCCAATAAGTATTTTCTTCTCAAATTAGCAGTCAACCCTTCTGACTGCTAATTCATTATAGCACGCCGATAAGCCAATGTAAACAGGTTTATGTAAAAATTATATAATTTTTTCCGAAAAAATTCACATTACCACTCTTATTTTGACTAACGGGCATAAAATTTCGACTAGCGAGGGTATAAATTTTGTCAACGGGCGGTAAAATTTTGCTAAGAGGTGCGCTTAAAATGACAAAAGGCGCAATATGCGCCTTCTAAAAACGAGAAAAAAGGTTCAATATGCGGTGCGCATCTGTATAAAATCGCGGAAGAACTTTATCGCCGTGCTTATAGATTTGACGGGCAGGCGCTCATTCGTACCATGAGTTGTCAAGAGGAGAGATACCTCTGTTTCAAAAGGAGAGATTCGATATATCTCGTCGCACACCCGGCTGTAATAGCGCGAATCGGTGGCGCCCATTACGATATATGGCGCTACGGTTCTGTCCGAGCAACCTTCGCCCAGCAATTTTGCCGCCAACTTATAGGTATCCGTTTCCGCAGAGGACACGGGAGGCGCCTCGTTCGCCTTTAACACCTTCAAATTCACCCTGTCGTCGCGTATTATCTTCTTCAATCTCATCATCGCGTCTTGCACGCTCACTCCCGGCATAAGGCGCATATTCAGCACCGCCCTTGCGCGCTGGGGCAGCACGTTGGGCGCGGTGGAAGCAGAGCACATGGTAACCGCCGTGCACGTCCTGACCACGGAGGCCGCGGCGGGGATTTTACCCATCACATAGGAGATAAGAGGGCGGAAGAGCCACATATTGCAGGTGATTAGGCGGAGGGGGAAACTCTTCACATCCTTTCCTACAATATTGAGCATATCGTAGATAAATGAGGGCATTTTCGCCTTATAAGGATGTTTTTCTATGCGGCAGATGGCTTTGGAGAGCACGCCCAGCGCCGTGTGCGCGGGCGGCGCGGAGGAATGTCCGCCCTTGGCTTCCACCGAAAGTTCCACGTCCAGATATCCCTTTTCCGCCACGCCTATCCCCACAAGCGTTTTGTCGATAATTTTCTTTACTTTCAGCGGGATAACGCCGCCGCCTTCGTCCACGACGCATTTGAGGCGCACGCCCGCGTCCTGCAAATATTGCGCGATCGCCTTGGCGGAGGAGTGTTCGCTCGCCACTATCTCTTCGTTGCAGCCCAGCAGTATATAGAGTCCGCGCTTGGGAGCAAAGCCCACGGCAAGCAGGCTTTCGGCAGCTTCCATGACAGCTATAAGATGATTTTTCATATCCAGCGCGCCGCGTCCCCAGATGAACTCCCCGTCGTTTTCGCCGGAAAAGGGCGGATGCGTCCAATCTTTCTCGGTACCGGGAGTTACGGGCACTACGTCTTGATGCGCCAGCATGGCGATCGGCTCCAAGGAGGGGTCGCTGCCCGGCAGGAAAAAGGTGAGGGCGTGCCCGGAGATGACCTTCTTGACCATTTTGGAGTGGATATTGGGATAAGCGTCCTGTAAAAATTGCTCGAATTTTTCAAACTGAGCCCAATCCACATCCTCTTCCCTTACCTGGGAAATGGTGGGGAAAGATATTGCGGCGGATATGCGTTCTTCCGCTTCGGGAGACCTGTGTTCCGTCTTTTCGAACTCAGATCCGCTGTTTTTGTTCTTGCAAAACAGTGCGCGCAACACCAAAATCAGAATAAACAGCAATAAGATTCCGCATATTACCGCGGCGGTAATGGCTCCGACAGACATAGTTTCCTCCTAAAATTTCCATTTATATTATATACGCGTACGCGCGCGAAGTCAATATGGATAGATAAATATTTAATTATGCAAGAGGTTTTACCTGTATTTCACGCAAAACACACGCAATATCTTGTTTACCGCGCTTGTTTGTGTTATAATCTTACAAAGAGGTGGATAAATGAACAAGTGGGACGAAAGATTTATGCGCATGGCGGAAGAAGTTGCCACCTGGTCCAGCTGTTTTAAGCCGGACAGGCACGTTGGCGCCGTCATAACCAAGGATAAGAGGATACTCACAACGGGCTACAACGGCGCCAGCAGCGGTATTTTAAGCTGCGTGGAGAAAGGGGAATGCCTGCGCGTCAAGTTGGGGATACCTTCCGGAACGCGCCATGAGATATGCTACGCCGTGCACGCGGAACAGAACGCCATAATTCAGGCTGCCAAACTGGGCGTGTCTGTGCAGGGAGCGACGCTGTATTGTACACATCAGCCGTGTACGATATGCGCAAAGATGATAATCAATGCCGGCATAGAGAGGGTAGTGTTTAAGTATGGTTATCCCGATGAGTTCAGCCTGGAACTCTTCAAAGAGGCGGGGGTTAGGGTCGAAAAGTACGATGACTTGAAATAAAAACCATTCGCCGCAATTCCTTTTGAAGTGAAAGGTTTTTGAGTCGATTCAATCAGGGCAAACCAAAAATTGCAAAAGAGAAGGGCAGGGCAAAAGCCTGCTGCGGAAGTTAAGCGCCTAGAGTCGATTCATTTGATATTTGGGAATTAGTCAATGTCGCACAAGACAGAAAAAGGTTTAAGCGATCAGCCGAGGTATCTCGAATTTTCCATTTCGGGGATTTGGGAGAGGTCTTGTTTTGTCGAAAAGTTTCAATACGCTCTCGGTAAAAACAGGGGCGGGAAAGATGGGCGTAAAAGGAATAAAATAAGGGATCGTCGCAAAATTCATAATAACAATAAGTTATAAGTTTAGAAAATAAATTGCCATATTATTACAAAATACTGTAAAATTCATAATAATCTAGCCAATAAAAGGGTAAAATGCAAAATCAGCTTAAACTTGGCATATTCTTTGCGTATGGACTATTCGCGCTATTATCTCAAAAACTATAAGGAGCTGAAAGACAGCATTGAGGGGATGAATTACAATAATGTCTATTATAGATATTATCGCACGGAAAAGCAGTTGAGCGGAGAGCCTGCCATAGAATATTACCAGCCTAAAACGGACGTCGACGAGGAAGAAAGGCGGGCGGACATAGAGTACGACCCATCCGCCGCCGCGCCGGAAGAGAGAGTTGTAAATAGGGCGAGAGGAAAAAGTTCTTTCAAAAGGAAGGCGTGGCTCGTCGCACTGTGCTTTTGTCTTATCGCGCTCACCTGCGCTTCCACGATTTTAGCCACGGATATATTGACGGACGGGGCGGTGATTGCCGGCATGAAATCCGCCTATACGGCGAATAAAAGCGGTATATATGTCAGTTATCTTGCAGGCTGTGCCGACTATGAGAGTGCTAAACTCCAAAGCGAGGAGATGAGGAAGCTGGGGCTTGGCGGATATATCGCCGTAAAAGACGGGGAATATTTAGTTTATGCGGACATATCTTCGTCGGAAAACCTGCTGTTCGGTACATATAACGGAGCGGACCTTGAAAGTACGCGCCTTGAATGTGACGCACCCGTCTTGGAGGAGTATCCGGAAAGGTTGCGCTCGCTTGTGGAGGAATATTCCGACTATACGGAAATTTTTCTTGGATATATGTTTGATATTTTGCAAAAACTCCAATCGGGAGAGTACGATATTTCCGCCGCCGCGGCCGAATGCAGGCGCTGTGAAGAGGAGTTTGAGTTGTATATAGACGGTTTTCTTTCCTCTGCCGAGGGTTATTTCGGCAATGTGCTTAAATTGGTGAGCGATATGCGCGCGGAATCCGCCTTCCTGGCTGCGTTGGCTCGCGGAACCTATGCTTCGCCGCAAGAGATGGAGGCGGACTTGCGTTATTACTCTCTGCTCGCCGTATTTAATAGAAATGCGTCCGTATGAACTTTATTCATCGAGCAAGGGCGGAAAATGAATTATAAGTCGTCTGCGTCCTGCACGGGAACGCCTCCGTCCTTATTTATGCCGGTATAACTGCCGGAGGGGTCAAACGGATCTGCTTTGATCTTTTTCTTTGCCATATTCTTATTATAATCCGCGCGCCTGTTTTTATTCCGTAAAAAATGGCGACAAAAGCCGCCATTTTATTTGATATAAGTCGATTACATATTATTTCTTAGGCTTTTCGCTCAAACGTATGTAATAAATGCTGGTATGATTTTCGCCGGGTTTTTTATCCACTTCGAATTCCTTGCGGTCCTTTACCAGCTTGCTCAGCTTTTCGTAGCCGTAAGTACGGGGATCGAAGTCGGAGTAGAGTTTCGTAAGGCGATTGCCCACATCCGCCAAGTTTGCCCATCCGCTGTCCGTTTCCAAATCGGGCAGTATGGTGTTGCAGATTGTGGAGATGATGTCCTCGATCGGGGTTGCGGAATCCGCTTCGCTCTCCGCGTCCGACTTGTTCTCCGTATCCGTCTTGGGTTCCTCCGCCTTTTCTTCTTTCACTTTCTTTTCCCGCTTGACCTTCTTCTCCGCGGGATCGTCCGCCTTTTCCATTTTGTCTACTTTTACCGCCTTGACGTCTGTTTTAGCCGTCTTAGACTTATCATTTCCCTTATTTTCCGTCTTAAATATGCTGTCCAAGGGAATGAATTTTTCGCAAGCGGCTTTCAGTGCGCGAGGGGTTTTGGTTTCTCCCATTCCTATTATGGACAGTCCCGCCTCTCTCAGACGAGTTACGAGTTTGGTATAATCGCTGTCCGAAGTGACTATGCAGAACATATCTACGTTTCCCGAATAGAGTATATCCATGGCGTCGATGACCATGGTTATATCCGAGCTGTTCTTGCCTACGGTATAGCTGTATTGCTGTACGGGAGTGAGGGAAAACTTGGAAAAATCCGTCTGAGTCCAGTTTATATTGCGCGAGTTCACGAAATCTCCGTATATCCTGCGATAGGTGGCAGTGCCGTATTTTGCGACTTCTCGGAAGATGATTGCGCCATACTTGGAAGTGATATTCTCCGCGTCTATAAGCAGGGCGATTTTTTTATCTTGAATCATTTAATACACCTATAATCAATAAAAATAAAATGCTGTGCATCTGTTTTCGACAGTATTTACCGAAGCGTAACAACGACAGCCAACTCCTCCAAAGCTACCTCGTGGCACATCATGCGGTCTGTTTAATGCTGCTGCGGTCAAGCTCTGACATGGTTCGCAGTGCACGATTGCACAAGACCTTGGTATCGACATCGCTTATCGAAGGCAGACCTTCCATAAATAAAGCCTAGAACAGCGTTCAGTCCTGCTATAGCGGATTGCAGGTACAGGGCACCGCTAGCTCCCCACCTAGCACAGCGATATTATTATATCCTTTATAGACGCAAAAGTCAAGGGACAATGCAAATACTGTCAAAATATTACATACATATTTAAGAAGTTCGGCTCATATAGGTTATTGAAGGCGGAATATGCGAGGGAGCCTCTTGTTCGGACGGCAAATACGGAGAATTTTCGCGCTAATTCGCCATTATATGCCGAAAAGCGGCAAAAAGCCGATGATATATTGGAGGAGAAAAAAGTGTTTGTGACGGTTAGGGCGAAAAGTATACTCGCCGTGGTGCTGGTGATTGCGCTGGCGGTGATCTGCTGCATAGGGCTGAACTTCGAGGCGGTTGCGGACGTGTATAACAATGCGTCCTCCCGCAAATTGCCCGTATACGGCGTGGACTGCGGCGAAGAAAAGAAGGTGGCGCTCACGTTTGACGCCGCATGGGGTGCGGATAAGACGCAGGGCATACTCGACGCCTTGGAAGAGTACGGCGCAACGGCGACATTCTTTTTGGTGGGCTTTTGGGTGGACGACTATCCCGACATGGTCAAGACGATAGATCAAAGCGGCTGCGAGATAGGCAATCACAGTAAAAATCACTTACATATGTCTAAATTGTCCGTTGAAGAGATAAGTATGGAATTGGACTATGTGAGTGATAAGGTGGAAACGCTCACGGGAAAGCGTCCTTCATATTTCCGTCCTCCGTACGGGGAATATGACAATAAACTCATAGAAGGCGTCGAGAGTGTCGGGATGCAGGCAATACAATGGAGCGTAGATTCTCTCGACTGGAAGGGGTTGAATGCGCAGGAGATACTCTCACGCGTAACAAAGGGCGTGAAAAACGGAAGCATCATCCTCTTCCACAACAACAGCGATCATATATTGGACGCGTTGCCGCTCGTATTGGCATATCTGCAAAGCGAGGGCTATAAGACGGTTACAATGAGTGAACTGGTGTATAAGGATAACTACTATATCGATAATAACGGCGTTCAGCACATGAATGCCGAGGAGGTAATATGAACTACGAACAGATGAGCAACAACAAGTTACGACTGACGGGCACCATTGTCGATCAGCCCGTCTACTCACACGAAGTGTGTGGTGAGGAGTTTTACGAAACAAAACTCAGCGTGCCGCGCCTTTCCGGTCAGGAAGATGTGATCCCCGTAACCATATCGGAACGGCTTTTGACCAGATGGGAGATCCAGCCCGGCAAAAAGATAAGCATATCGGGGCAGTTTCGTAGCTATAACAAGATGGAAGGCACGCACTCGCGCCTCCTTCTCACGGCGTTTGCCAGGGAGGTGTTGCCGGCAGATGAAGAAGAGGAAGAAAATCCCAACAGTATAGAGATAATGGGGTATATCTGTAAGCCGCCCGTATACAGGACCACTCCGTTTAAGCGCGAGATATGCGATGTCCTCTTAGCTGTGAACAGGGCTTATAATAAATCCGATTACATTCCGTGCATAATGTGGGGCAGAAACGCACGCTTTATAAAGGGTATGCCTATAGGTGAAAAGCTATGGGTTACGGGTAGAGTGCAGAGCAGGGTATACACCAAAGTGATAAGTGAAACTCAGACGGAAGAGAGAGTGGCTTACGAGGTATCGGTAAGTAAAATACTTGTGGGAAATAAGATTCAAGAGGAGTTTAGTATAGGTAACTGAGGGGTAAAATTATTCTACATTATTTTAATTTTCAAAATAATATAGAAAAATAAATGCCATAAAATAACAATACGATATAAAAATGCGACCAAGTACATCTTCTTCGCATTTTTGTCATATCAGTCAAAAGTTTTATACAGATTTAATAATTGACTTTTGCGTGTTCATTGATTTCTCGCGATTAATTGAGCTCGTGGAGGTAATTGCCCGCCGTCGTTAATATTTGGGAAGCATAATTTCCCCATATCAGCAAAAAGCAGGGGGAGAGAATTTAATGCCGTTTTTGTCCATATATTGAAAAGATTGCTTTTGCACCGTGCGGCAAAAATTTTTCTGCATAAGCATAAATTTTTTGATAACCGTTTACTTTACGCGCAAATTGTGTTATTATTTATATATATGAGTTTGTCGTTTGAAGAAATTAAACACAATGCGGCAATGTGCCGAGCAAAAATCATTGCGGCGTTAAAAGCTGCGGGCAGAACGGACGGCGTCACCTTGGTGGCGGCGGTCAAGACTCAACCCAAAGAACTTATCGAGCAGGTGGTCAGAGCCGGACTTGTGAGCGATATCGGAGATAACAGAGTTCAGGAATTTATGGCAAATTACGATCCCTCTCTCAACGTGCGCCGTCATTTTATAGGGAGGCTTCAAACGAATAAGGTCAAGTATATAATAGACAAAGTATGCCTTATCCACTCGCTCGACAGGGAGGAGCTTGCCGCAGAGGTGGACAAGCAGGCTCGTAAGCATTCTCTTATTGCGAATTGTCTTATAGAAGTGAATATGGGCAGCGAGATAAGCAAGGGCGGCGTGGAGCCGGAAGAGGTGCTAAACTTTGCACAAAGCGTAAAAAAATATCCCAATGTGTGCGTTAAAGGTTTAATGAGCGTGCTTCCGAACACCGATGACAAGGATAGGCTTATCGGAATGTATGGGGATTTGCATTCAATTTATCTGCAAATGCAGGGCAAGTTCGACGGGATAGACACCCTCTCTTGCGGCATGACAAACGACTACGAGCTTGCCATAACCTACGGCGGTTCGAATATGATAAGGCTGGGCAGAGTATTGTTCGGCGAAAGGGTATACAATACGGAGCAGATCAATGGATAGACGTTACGACGATTACGACCGTGAAAATTACAACGACGACAGAAGGCGCCGCGGCGGGAGCTACGGCGACGGACGTTATGACGGCGGCAGAAACGGACAGCCGGGGCAATATCCTCCGCAGAATTATCCGCCGCAAAATCAGCCGTATCCTCCGCAAAATCCCTATCCGCCCCAGCCCTATCCCGGGCAGTATCCCCCGCAAAACGCGCCCTATCCCGGGCAGTATCCGCCTCCGCAATATCCCCCTCAGGACGGATATTATCGCGGGGAGGGGGTAACACCGCTCGGCGGCGACGAGGCGTATGACGGAAGCATAGAGGAGAAAAAGCGCCGCGGTATTTTGGGGATGTTCAGGAAAAAGGAGGAGAGCATCACCGGTTCCGACGGTTCGAATATCATCATTACATATCCCCGTTCCCATCATGATATACGCGTTATAATAGACAATCTGCGCCGCAGACAGGCGATAATCGTCGATTTGTCCCGTATGCCGGACAAGCACGCGCAGCGCATTTTGGATTTTTTGAGCGGCGCGATATACGCCCTATGCGGCTCTCAGCAGAGAATAGGTCCCAATATGTTCCTGCTCACACCCGGGGGCATGGCGATACAGGTTCCGATGGATATAAAGAAGAAATATGACTAAAACCGTTAAAAAGATACTTATTGAAGTCGCCGTATTGCTGGCGGTGATTCTCACGGATATAGCCACGAAATATCTGGTGTTCTACCTATTTGAAGAGGGTGGAGCCACCGTTATCGACGGAGTATTCTCCATTAAGTGCGCACATAATTACGGCGCGTCTTTCGGAATTTTCGAAGGGAACAAGACGCTGCTCATCGCGCTCACTTTTGTGGAGTGCGCGCTGTTCGCGTTCGTCTTGCTATTCCGTCCCAACACACCGCATCTCTTCCGGTTTTCCTTCCTGCTGATACTCGGAGGGGCGATAGGCAATCTGTTTGACAGGCTGGTATTCGGCTATGTGCGCGACTTTATAAGCTATGATTTTCTCAAAAGTATGTTCAACATAGACTTTGCCATAGGAAACGTAGCGGACATCTATCTGGTGCTGGGCGTATTCGTACTTATCATATACATCTTTTTCGGATATAAAGAGGGAGATTTTTCCAAGAAAAAGGGCACTCTTCTCAGCGGTGGCGCAGATGGACGTTGAAGGCGGAGAGTTTATCGCAGACAGGGATTTTTCCCGCTTGGATGTCTGTATTCTCGAACATTTTTCCGATCTTACGCGTTCTGCCGTAAAAAAGTTGATAGAAGACGGCAACGTTAAGTGCAACGGTATCCGCCAAGGCAAGGCGGGAGAAAAGGTCAAGGCGGGCAGCAGGATAAGCGTGAAAATACCTCCCGTCAGACAGCTGTCCCTAGAACCTTCCGACGCTCCGATAGAAATCATATATCAGGACTGTGACATCGCAGTGATAAACAAGCCGCAGGGCATGGTCGTACACCCGGCGCCCGGGGCGTATGAAGACACTCTCGTGAACGCTCTTTTGAACAAGCTGGACAGTTTGAGCGGAATAAACGGGGTGATGCGCCCGGGCATCGTGCACAGGCTGGATAAGGACACGTCGGGATTACTGGTGGTGGCAAAAAATGACGCCGCCCACGTCAATCTTCAAAAGCAGATAGCGGAAAAGACCGCGCGCCGGATATATTTGGCGCTCTTGGAGGGGAGTGTGGAAAAGGAAGAAGGTACGATAGACACCTTTTTGGACAGATCCTCTTCCGATAGGAAAAAGTACGCCGTTTCGCGCACGGGAAGGCGGGCGGTGACGCATTATAAAGTGATTACGCGCTATCACGGCTACACACTTATGCGTTTTGAGTTGGAAACGGGGCGCACACATCAAATACGCGTGCACGCAAGATTTTTGGGACATCCCGTCGTGGGGGATTGCACATACGGTCATCCGGACAAAAAATTCGGACTGAAAGGTCAGCTTTTGCACGCATATCGCTTAATTCTCACACATCCGACGACGGGGGAGAGGATGCAGTTTACGGCGCCTTTGCCCGATTATTTTCAAAACGTTTTGGACAGCTTGAAGCCTATCGCGCCTTAATCTATTTGGAACAGAGCAGTTCTTCGTGGGCGTTCGGCTTGACGATGAGGCTTTTATAGTCTGTATACGTCACCAATGCCGGCTTACCGGAGGGATGGCGCTTTACTCTCTTGCGGCGGGTATAGTCCACCACCGCCTTATCCGCCTGTGCCGCTTGTGAATAATATGCGGCTATCTCCGCGCACGCGGTGAGCACGGAATCGGGCACTTCCGCTCCCGAGCAGAATATGATCAGATGACTGCCGTGCGCGTCTTTGGAGTGCATCCATATATCTCCGCCCTGAGCCAGTTTGAAAGTAAGGCGTTCGTTTTGCAGATTGTTCTTTCCCACCATCACCTTAAAGCCGTCCACCGTATATTCCAGCGGCTTGGCGGGCTTTATCCGCTTGTCGTGCGCCCTCTTCTTTTTGATTGCGCCTATTTGCGCCAGTTCGCTCTCTATCTCCGCATACTCCGCGCTGGAGGAACACATGGCTATCGCCCTTCCTATATCTCGGGCGTAGTCCAGCGTCTGCTCTGTTTCGGCTATCTGCTCGCTGACCGCCACCAAAGTGCGTTTGAGTTTCGCGTATTTTTTATAATACGCCTGCGCGTTTTGCTGAGGGGAGAGGGAAGGGTCCAAAGCTATCTCCATATCCTTACACTCCGGGTCGTACACGTCTTGGGCGCGCAATGTCGTATCTCCGCGTTTTATGGCATATAAGTTGATTGTGACCAAATCCCCGCACTTTTTATAATAGTCCAGATCCTCACATTCTTTCAGCCGTGCTCGGCTTTTTTCCAGCTTCTTTTCCTCTTTTGCGATGAAATTCTTGTAATATCTGTTCAGCTCTTTCGTATGCTCGCGATGGCGTTCATTCCTTTCCTTGGCGGAAGTGGCACGTTCTATACATTCGCTCAGGGTGGGGAAGAATAGATAATCCCCCTCGCCGTAAGGGCACACGAAATAATCGGCGTACTCATCGCCTTTTTTCAGACAGCAGGGCGCATATCCGGGAGAAGGATATATGTTGTCCAGCAAGGTAAGGGCGTTCAATACGGCGCGTATTTCTGCCTCTTTCAAAGAGGAAACGGCATTGTCCAGTCCGGACATCCTCACCGCCTGCATAGCGCTGGCTTTTGAATAGCCTGCGAATTTTTCCGCGATAAATCCGGCGAGGTTGGCACCGTTATAGCTTTCTAGGGCGGCTGTCAATCGAGCAATATCTGAGGGCGGAATCTTGCTTTGAGCGGGGGAGGAGTATTTTATCCCGGGCAGAATGCACCTTTTGGTGGCGGTATCGAAGGGGACTTGTTTTATCGCCGCTCCAATGCTTCCGCCATCGTCTACGGCAATTAAGTTGCTGTATCTGCCCATCATTTCCGCTATAAGGGTTACGGATATTTCATCGTGCATTTCATTGCGGGAAGAGGCTTTTATCGCTATTATCCTGTCCTCTCCCGCTATCTCCACGCTCGTAATGGTCGCGCCGGTAAGGTACTTGCGCAGATACATACAAAATCCTGGCGCCACGGGGGGATTTTCCTTGCGCACGGAAGTCAGATGTATTCTCGGATTTTGAGGATTGGTGGATATTGCCAGCAGGTGATTTTTCCCTTTGGCGCGTATTGCGAGGGTAACTTCATCCTTTTCCGGCATATAAATTTTATTGATCTTGCCGCCGGTGAGCATATCGGAAAGCTCTCCAGCCAGCGCTTTTATCGTCACATAGTCGTTAGGCATATGTATATTATAAAATAATTACATGGTTTTTGCAATAAAAATAATTGCAATATTTCGCTTCATATGATAGAATTATCCTACTGTAATAAAGCAAGCAAGGAGAACACATTTATGAGTTATACCAAGGAAATGTTGGAAAACGATCGCGTGAAATTCACCATAGACGTGGATAGTCAGCAATGGAAGGACGCTTTGAACGAAGCCTACCTCAAAACCAGGGGCAAGTATGCCGTGGACGGCTTCCGTAAAGGTCATGCCCCTCGCGCGTTTATAGAAAGGCTGTACGGACCTCAGGTATTTTTCGACGAGGCTTTGGACATCGTGCTGCCCAAGAGCTACGACGCCGTTATCGACGCGGAGCCCGATCTTTTCCCCGTAGACAGACCCGAGGTAAGCATAACTGCAATCACAGACAGCACTTTGCAATACACCGCCGAAGTGCAGCTCAAACCCACGGTCACGCTGGGTGCATACACGGGCATAGAATTTACCAAGGACAAAGTTAAGGTGACAAAAGACGAAGTTGCCGAGGAGATAAACAGGGCGCGCGAGAACGCCGGTTGGTGGGATCAGGTTACCGATCGTCCCGCTCAGATGGGCGACAGGGTCAAGATAGACTACACGGGCAGTGTGGACGGAGAGGTGTTCGAAGGCGGCACCGCGTCCGACTACGAACTCGTCTTGGGTTCCGGCACCTTTATTCCCGGATTCGAAGAGGGCGTGGTTGGCATGAACGTGGGCGAGAGCAAGAGCGTCAACGTCAAATTCCCCGAGCAGTATCATGCGGAAAAGCTGGCGGGCAAGGACGCGATATTCGTAGTCACGGTGAAGGACATCACGATAAAGAAGCTGCCCGAGCCGGACGATGAGTTTGCAAAGGACGTATCCGATTTCGACACGTTCAAAGAATACGAAGCGGACATAAAGAAGAAGATTACCGAACGCAAGAGCGACGCTGCCGACGCCGCTTTGACGCGCAAGATAATGGATACCGTGGTTGCTAACGCCACCGTTACAGTCCCTCAGTGCATGATAGACGACGAGGCGGAAGAGATGATGAACGAGTTCGCTTACAGGCTCATGTATCAGGGCATGAATATCCAAGACTACTTCAAGTATACCGGACAGACGCCCGAGCAGCTGAAAGAAACGTACAAAGAACCCGCCGAAAAGACGGTCAGAACAAGGCTGGTCATGGAGCAGGTGATCAAAGCTGCCGGCATCGAAGTTACGCCCGAGGACGAGGAAGCGGTATACGCAGATCTTGCCGCAAAGCAGAACAAGCCGGTTGAGGAGATAAAGAAAGATTTCAACGAGCACTACGAATCATATATCAAGAACGAAGCGCTCAACAAGAAACTTATGGCATATCTCAAAGAGAACAATACCATCAAGTAAAAATAAATAGGCTTAGAATAAAATAATACTCGAAAATTGTCATATCCCGCGTGCAGGTATATCCTCGTGCGGGATACGATACAATTATAAGGAGGAAATATGGAACCCAAGAATTTTTTGATACCTACCGTCATAGATAAGACGGATCGCGGCGAGCGCGCGTACGACATATATTCCAGACTGCTGGAAGACAGAATTATATTTCTCTCCGGAGAAGTCACGGACGAGAGCGCGAACAGCATAGTTGCCCAGCTTATCTTTTTGGAAGCAAAGGACGCGACCAAGGATATAAGCCTGTATATAAACAGCCCTGGCGGCTCCGTTACGGCGGGTATGGCTATCTATGACACGATGAACTATATCAAGTGCGACGTTAGCACCATCTGTATAGGTATGGCTGCCTCCATGGGCGCATTCCTGCTTTCCAGCGGAGCCAAGGGTAAGCGTTTCGCGTTGCCCAACAGCGAGATAATGATCCACCAGCCCTTGGGCGGAGCTCAGGGTCAGGCTACCGATGTGATGATCAGGGCAAAACTTTTGCAGGATGTGAAAGAGCGCCTCACCAAGATATTGGCGAAGAATACGGGGCAGAGTTACGAGCAGGTATATCAGGACACGGACAGAGATAATTTCATGACCGCGGAAGACGCCCTGAAATACGGCTTGATAGATAAAATATATTATACCAGAGGTTAATAGTGGACGATAAAAAATTGAGATGCTCTTTTTGCGGCAGGTCGGAAGAAGAGGTGGGCGCCTTGCTGGGCGCAAACGGCACCTACATCTGCAAGGCGTGCATAGAAGTGTGCAACGAATTGCTCAAAGACAGGGAGCGGGAGGAAAACAAATCTCCCAAATTCAAGCTCTTGACCCCGCAGGAGATAAAATCCAAACTGGATGAGTATATCGTAGGGCAGGAATCTGCCAAGAAGATACTCTCCGTTGCCGTATATAACCATTATAAACGCATAAACTCCATAGGCGACGACGACGTGGAGCTGGAAAAATCCAACGTGCTGATGATGGGACCTACCGGCAGCGGCAAGACCTTGCTTGCCAAAACGTTGGCAAAGATTTTGAATGTACCTTTTGCCGTGGCGGACGCCACGACGCTTACGGAAGCGGGCTATGTGGGGGACGACGTGGAGAATATCCTGCTCAAACTCATACAGGCGGCAGACTATGACGTGGAAAAGGCGCAGCTGGGCATAGTCTATATCGACGAAATAGATAAAATAGCCAGAAAAAGCGAGAATATGTCCATAACGCGCGATGTCTCCGGCGAGGGCGTGCAGCAGGCGCTACTTAAAATCATAGAGAGTACCGTGGCGAGCGTACCGCCTCAGGGCGGCAGAAAACACCCCCAGCAGGAGTGCATAAACATAGACACCACAAATATTCTGTTTATTTGCGGAGGAGCGTTCGTGGGCTTGGACAAGATAGTGGACAAGCGTAAGGATAGCTCGGGCTTGGGCTTCGGCGCGAACGTACGCCGTCCGGGCGATCACAATTTCGGCGACATAATCAAGGATATTCAGCCGGACGATTTGATAAAGTACGGGCTTATTCCCGAATTTGTGGGCAGAGTTCCCATTATAGTTGGCTTGAACGCCCTGGACGAGGATGCGCTCGTGCGCATCATGACGGAGCCTAAGAATGCGCTCGTCAAGCAATATCGCAAACTGCTCGGATACGACGGCGTAGAGCTGGAATTCGACAGGGAAGCGCTGTATGCGGTGGCTGACAAGGCGATAAAGCTGCACACGGGGGCGAGGGGCTTGAAGTCGATAGTGGAAAACGTGATGACCGATCTCATGTACGAAGCTCCCTCGCATACGATCGCGCGCGTGCGCATAACCAAAGACTGCATAGAAGGCAGTAAGCCGCCCGAGGTGGAATACAAGAGCGCATAATGGAGATTAAGACGGCAAAGTTTATAACCTCCGTCGCCTCTCCCGAGAACATAAGAGATTTCGGTATGGGAGAGATAGCCGTGGCGGGGAGGTCGAATGTGGGAAAATCCTCCTTCATCAACTATTTGACAGGCCGTAAAGGGCTTGCCAAAACCTCCTCCACGCCGGGAAAGACCCGTCTGATCAACTATTTTTCCGTAAACGATGGAGAATTTATGCTGGTGGATCTGCCCGGGTACGGGTACGCCGTAAAACTCTCCGACGAGGAAAGGAGGAGGTGGGACGTCTTGATGGGTACATATCTCACGTCTTCGCCCCGCCTAAAACTTGTCCTTGTGCTCATGGATATCAGGAGAGAGCCTTCGGAGCTGGACAAGCAGATGATAAAATTTTTGAGCGATAGCATAGTGCCGTTTGCGGTGATTTTAACAAAAGCGGATAAACTCTCGCGCGCCGCGGCGGGCAGACAAAAGAGCGCTTGCGCAAGTGCGCTGAAATTGGGTGTAGACAACCTGATAATCACTTCCTCTCTCAACAAACAGGGCAAGGAAGAGGTATCGGCGCTCATCGAAAGATATTTGGCGGAGTAATCCGCCCGTATATTTTTATTTTCAAACTTATCCTTTCAAGTGCGATATGCACAAAATATTCTCCTTATTCATAGATTGTTTATGAAAAGGCCGCTTTGCTTTATGCGTCGGCCGGAATATAGGAGGAATATAGTATGTCATTCTGCAATAACTGCAAATCGGATAAGATTCCGGGCGTTATAAGGGGCAATGGTATGAGCGGCTTGTGCGAAAAAGCGTGTATACAGGTGGATAAGGTGTTTGACGCCTGCATGAGCCGTCAGCAGACGGACAATGTGGAGCTGGCGCTCACGGGCATAACTCCCTCAGGACTCAGCGAGCCGTATACCTTTGTGTCCGCACGCTCACAGGCGGCGGAGGCGTCCGTAACGGATTTGGTGATAACCGATCTTCCCGATCTGCCCGGGCGTTCTCGCGTGCAGTGCAATATAGTTATCCCCGTGCAGGTCACCTTTACGGATGCGGCGGGAAGGCAGGGGAGCGCGCTTTCAAGCGTGGTAGTTGCCAAAGATGTGGTGCTGCGCACCCCTCAGCCCTCGCTCATTCCATACACGGTGCAGGCGGTAGGCAATGTGGTATCCACGGTGGGCACATACGACGACGTGAACGATACCTTCACGGTGACAGCGTGTATAACCGTAATACTCAAAGTCATAATGCCCGTACAGCTGTTGGTTCCCTCATATGGTTACTGCTACATACCCCCTTGCCAGGAGTACAATACTCAAGAGTGCGCCGGGGTGTTCGAGTTGCCTCTATATCCGCAATAATTATATTATTAGGGCGGCTCTCGTTTTGCACGGCAGAGATGCCGTGCAAAATGTTTTATATTACTAGGGCGGGTGTCATAGCCGGTTTGAACGCAAGCGCGGGTATTAGACCGAGTGCGTCTTTTACGCCCTTGATATGCTTGTCAGAGAGCGTAAAATTCGGTATAATATCATATATGAAAGTGTTTGCTATAAGCGATTTGCATCTTTCCGGGGGAGTGAAGGACAAGCCCATGGACATCTTCGGAGAGAGTTGGCAGGGACATATGGAAGCCATAGAGGGCGATTGGAGGGAGAAGGTGAGCAAAGAGGACGTGGTTCTGCTTGCCGGAGACCTCTCTTGGGGTATGAACATACCTCAGGCTTTGCCCGATATAGAGAGGGTGTCCGCCCTTCCCGGTCAAAAAGTAATCATTCGCGGCAATCACGATTATTGGTGGAGCACTCCGGGCAAGGTTCGCGCCGTCTTGGGAGAGGGGATGTATGCTGTGCAAAACGACTGCGTCAGATTAGGCAGGTTATTGGTGTGCGGCAGCCGACTTTGGCAGTTCGGACAGACGGAAGAGGACTTAAAACTGCTCGATCGCGAAAAGATAAGGTTGGAACTTTCGCTTAGCGCAATGGCGGCAGAGCGCAGAGAGGGAGATTTTGTCGTGGCGATGTGTCATTATCCGCCTTTTAACGCGCGCTATGAAGACAGCGATTTTACCCGTCTTATCTCACAGGCGAGGGCGGACGCGGTGGTGTACGGGCATCTGCACGGTAAAGGGGTGAGAGCGGACATGGTAGTGTGCAAGGACGGCATACCTTATTATTTGACCTCGTGCGATTTGACGGGAAACAAACTCATTCCCGTCGCCGAGCTGTAAAATTTCTTTATATTCTACCTTTACCCAACCCTGTTAGAACACATTTTACATATATAATTATTTATAGCGGATATGTGTTTATTTTCTCGTGCTAAATATCACTTGTAAAATGCTCGCTTTTAGCGAGGTGGATTTCGTTCAGTTTTGTGCGAGCCGGCGCGGGAGCGCGGGGCGCTCCACCCCTTATGCGCGTTGAAGTAACATATGTATATATCATACTTTGCTTCTTCGCAAAGACAAGTTATTTCATTATAGCTTTTGCGAAGACAATGACTTCAACTTAACGCACTATCACTTCAAGGCAAAAAGGGATGCAACGTCACGTTGCCA
>CALWRK010000003.1 GCA_944383935.1 uncultured Clostridia bacterium | reverse complement strand
CATAGCTGCGAACTTCCGAAAAATCTAACGATTTTTTCAGAGTCTTTGCTTGTGCGAAGAAAACAGGTATGCTTTCCCTTTTTGCCTGTATAAGGCTTTCACGGGTGCAGCGTCACGCTGCCGTCCTGAAAAAATCATAACAAGGGTGCAGCGTCACGCTGCCGACTTGAAAAAAATCATCTTATTTCCTCTTCCACCCACACACTCACTGCCATTCCCTCTATCTCCGTTCGGAAAAATTCGGTTTGCGGCGCTCCCTCTCTTATGAGAGAGAACAGATTTTTGCCGATTGCCTTGCAATAGGCTTCCGCATCCGTCCACTCGCGTATGTCCTTGAATCCTTTTGGCGGAGTGCGGCGCATATCCTCCGCATCCACGCCTATGCGGCGATTTTTTTGAGTGACCGCCAAAAAGACATAGCCGCAGGTATCGGAGAGGGATACGGAATACCCGGGCACGCAGGGCGCTCCGGATGGGGTATGCGTCAACTCCTCTCCCAGGCACTCGCCTACCATTCGGGAAGAGGTTACGCCCTCCTCCCAAAAAAGGGTGAATTCGGGATACTCCGCCTTCAACTTCTGTTCCTGCCGTAGAGGCTGTTCACCTCGTTGAAGAAAGCGCTGTCCACGCCGTCGAAGTTCTCGTAAGTGGCGCGATATCTCCAATTTCCGTCCGCGACTCCCGGTGTATTCATACGGCAATCGGCGCCGAAACCACACATATCCTGGAAGGGGACGATCGCGAGAATGCAGCTGCTTTCTGCCAGTTTGCGATAGAACGCCTTAGTGGACAGACAGCCGTAGCCTCCGTTTCCCCAGCCGAACGCATCGCAGCGCACATAGCGCAGCACATAGTCAAGGATGTTGGGGGGAAGCTGTTGCAGCCAGCCCAAAGTGGTGTTATTGTCATGAGTGGCGGTGTAGCCTATGCAATATCTGTCGAAGTTGTGGGGGAGATGAATACTGTCCCCGTCCTCGAATCCGAACTGCATTACGCGCATTCCGGGCAGACCGCTCTCTTTCAAGAGTTTTCTGACCTCGTCGTCTATTATACCCAGATCTTCCGCGATGAAGCGGGCGTCGGGCATGGCGACAAACGCCTTTTTGAGGAAGTCCATTCCCAGCCCCCTCTCCCACTTACCCTCCTTTGCCGTGGCGGCATTTGCGGGTACGCTCCAATATCTGCTGAACGCGCGGAAGTGGTCTATTCTGAGCACGTCGTACCAACTCATGGCGCGTTCTAGGCGCTCCAACCACCACTTATAGCCCGTCTTTTTGAGCATTTCGATGTTGTAGAGGGGATTTCCCCAAAGCTGACCGTCCTCACTGAAATAGTCGGGCGGGACTCCCGCCACCGCAACGGGATTGAGTTCCTTGTCCAGCCGGAACAGCTCCGGATGCGCCCATACGTCCGCGCTGTCCAAGCTGACGTACATGGGCATATCTCCTATCACGCTTATGCCGTGAGCGGTCAGTCTTTCCCTCACCTCTCTCCACTGCCTGTCGAACAAGAACTGTTCAAAGCAATAGTAGGCATACTCCTCTCCCTCGCGCACCTTATCCAACGCATTCTTATCGCGGCGGGCATACTCCTTTTCCCAGCGCCACCAAGGCAGCGCGCCCATCATGTCTTTTATAGCCATATACAGGGCATAATCGTCCAGCCATACCGCATTTTCCGCCCTGTATTTTTCCATATCCTCCTTGGAATACGCCCCCGATTCAAACGCCTTGCGCACGATTGCGCGCTTGGAGTTGGCGCAAAAGGCGTAGTCCACGCTGTAAGGCTCTCCGGGATACTCGGCAGCCTGTGCGTCCGCTTGGGTGACCGCTCCGTCCCTCAAAAGCTTTTCCGGGTCTATATACAGATAATTTCCCGCAAAAGCGGAAGTGCCGGAATAGGGAGAATCCCCCAATCCTATCGTGTTCAAAGGCAGTATCTGCCAGTAGTGAAAGCCGCTGCGCAGCAGAAAATCGCACAGTTCGTCCGTTTCCCTTCCGAAGCCGCCTATGCCGTACGGAGAGGGCAGAGAGGAAACGTTGAGCAACACGCCTGCCGATCTGGTGAAATTTTTCATGATTACCCCTTATGTTTTTTGTAACGCGCCGTATGGCGTCGCTTATATATTACCATATTTTCAAACATTTTACAATAGGCGCGGAAAAAATATACATATATAAAAAAGGCGCCTCCCATCGAGGCGCCGCGCTTATAGCGGAAACTTTCGCATCTTACAGCATCCTCGTGACTATATCGGCAAAGGCGGGCGCCAAGACTTCTTTTCCCTCCGAATCAATTATGCCGTGCGCTCTGCCCAGCACAACTTCGTAATAACCGCTGCCGGCGCCTTCTATATCCGAATAGATAAAGTCTGTAACCGCGCTTCCGTCGAGATTGTAGAGGGCGAACCTGTTGTTATCCGTATTTTGCAGTACGAGTTTCCCCTCGTGCACGCTGCTCAGGGAATAGGGAGAATCGGCGGAGTCCATTGAGGTGATGTCGTATATCTCCCCGCTCGGCGAAACCAAGTAGCGGAAGGTGTCCCATGTAGAGATCTCCTCCCCGAACTCGTTTGTTTCCGTCCTCTCGGCGGAGGCGGTGATTTTGAGATATATCTCGCCCGTCACGTTGTCCAGAACACCATAGGCGGTGGACGCAGAGATACTTTCGGCTTGACCATGAGGCAGATTTACGCGCATCATACGTCCGCCGATGAAGAATACATACTCCTCTCCCTCTCGCACATAGTAGCTTCCGCCCATGAGTTCGGGCTTTTCACTGCCGCTCCACATCACTCCGTCCGAAGAAAGGGCGTAGTAGGTCATCCCCCCTTCCTCATCGGACACGGCGAGAAGAATGTCCCTCTCTTCCTTATCCGTAAGAACGGTAACGTCCTCTTTGGGAGCGGAGAGTATCTGCTTTTGCCCCGCGAGAACGGTATAGGTGAGCACGTCCTCTCCTCCGGAAGAAACGTAACTTTCCAAGGCTATGAGCGGGGCGTTTTCCGAGATATAATCCACCGCCGCTCCCGCAAAGTCCTCCTTCTCCCCGGAAATGGCGGAGTATACGGAGAATATCGTATCGTTTAACGGCTTAGAACCGTCCCCGTTAGAGGGCGCGGGCGAAGATACGCACGCATAGCCTTTGAGAAGGAACATATCGCCTTCATAAGGCAGGGTGAGAGTGTGGCGGAAAGTGCCTCCCGTGAGGTCGTAAAATTCCAAATACGGTTTGTCCTGAGCGACATAGCCGAACGCGCAATATTTTCCCTCTTCATAGCCGATCGCGGAATATACGCACTCTTTTTCGTATGCGCGCGCGTCCACGTCGTATACGCCGTATAATCCGGTGTCTGCATTGCACACATACGCATATCTGCCGCCCTCCGAAAGCGCGGCGTTTTCAAAAGGACCGGCTACGATATCTCCCTTTGTATCTATCAAAAAGCAGCGGGAATTTTCCTCGTATTCGGGTATGGTATAGACCACGGCTACCCCGTTTTCAAAGGGAGTGACGGAGGCGTAATTATTCGCGATAACGCTCTTGCCGCTCGAATTTACATAGCCCCAATAGCCGTACTCGTCCCTCACGGCGACCAGCCCTTCGGAGAACACTCCTTCGTCGGGAGTGCACGCCGCCGCGCCCACGAGCGCGACAAAGAGCAATACGAGCGCTATAATGGTGAGTTTCTTCTTCATAATGCCCTCCTAAATGGTCTGTCCGCTTGCGGGGTTTACGGACGTTATGCGCATATCATAGCCGAATACTCGCCGGAAGGTGCGGGCGTTGTACATAGCCATATACCCCTCCGTATCGGTGGTAAAGAAATAGTCCTCCCTGCCGGTGAGGCTCGTCAAAGTTTCACCCACCGCCGTGGTGAATAGCACCTTTCCTTGCAGATCGACCACCTTTACGAAGCCGTTATTGCCGTCTTCTATGATGATATTGCCCGCCAAGGATCCGAATATGCTCTCCCCTTCGCCGGGCGCGATGATAACCTCGCCGGTATCTCCGTCATATATGGCGCCGTCTGCTTCAATCATGTAGTCCAAGGACACGCCGTCCAAAAGAATGAGTCTGAAAGAGTTTATCTCCTCTGCCGTCATCGTTCTGTAAACCGCCCTGCCCGCGTTGATATCCGTGATTACGCCCTCTGTCAAACTCCCCGACTCGCCTATGGCAAAACAGCCGATGTAGCCTATTTCGGGATGTACGGTCACATAGTCGTATCTTTCCGTGACTTGCAGTCCGGAGATGGTGTATACTTGATATTCGTCCGTACCGGCGTACGATTGCGTGCCCTCGCCGTAGCAGAGGACGTACACGCTGCCATAAGCCACTTCAATTTCCGCCTGAGAAGAGGGAATATCCACCGCAGTGCCGCAGAGATAGCTATGTTCACTGCCGTCCGAAGCGATTTGCGTATATTTCACATATCCTCCCGCCAAAGTCGCGCTCGTAACGCCTTCCAACCTATCGGTTTCGCGCCCGTTTACGTCGCACACGATGAGCACGTCCTCATAGCGGTCGTAGAGGGCGACGCAATCTGCCGCCTCCATTATCCGATATCCCATGGGATAAAGGCTCTTCCCCTCCGAATCGAAAAGCGCGCTCATATCGCCCATGTCGCATACGATAAGTCCGCCCAAGGTGAAGCGAATATCGTCGTAGATGGCGGGGACAAGCCGGTTGCCCGCAGAATCTATCACTCCGAACAGCGCAGTGTTCTTGTCTTGAACGGCTATATTTTTCATATCTGGAGATATGACTATCGCCGCCGAAGCCAGCTCTATACCGCTGTCCGTGCCCCTGTAATCTATGAGATAGCTCCTGCCGCCCTCGCTCACTGCGGCATGACCCGCGCCGAAAGGCGTGGCGATGTCGTACTTGCAGTCTATGACAATCTCCCCTTTTTCGTCCATATACCCCCAAAGACCGCCCTGTTCCACAGCCATCAGCCCTTGGGAAAAGGCGCCGTCCGTGACTCTGCCCGAAGCGCAGCCTGTAAGGAGGAATATGCACGCGCAAGCGACGCACAGCGCAACCAGCGCAAAGGAAACAATCTTTTTCATAACCGCCTCCGTAACATTTACTTCGTCTTATCGCCCATTCCTCACAGATAGGTGGGGAACGCCAAATTCTCTATCTTCTTATCCGCTCCGAATATCACATTTCCGCTGCCGTCATACAGCGTGATATATCCGTCGGAGTTCCTTGTGGTCATCCATTTGAGGTCGTTGCCGCAATCGACGAACACCTCGCCTATGCCGAAAGTATGCACGGCGTTGCCCTCTTTGTCGATGAGTTGCAACACGCCGCCGGCGGCGCTGTCGGATACGAGCAGATTGCCGTCTATCGCGTATATCTCCGCCTGCATGGTACCTGTAAAGCCGTATCCCATATCCTCGCCCTTGGCGTTGAGCACCTTGCCGTCTATGATATAGTACCATTCATTATAGGCTGCATAGACCGCCTGTTCATACGGAGCAGCAACGGTCATATAGTTGCCCGTGGCGGTGTGCATTATCAGATATTCCGTCGCGCCGTCTGCGCCCGACACGGGCATTACCAGCCCTCCGAAGTATACTAGCGGCTGCGCCAATCCCCCTTCAAAGAGTGCGCTTCCCTGCTTGTCGTATATGTTATATACGATCCCTGCGTCGCTCTTTTCCGCGGTGATGCATATATCCCCGTCCGCGTATATCGCCCTCTCTGCGGAGAGGTCGTATTCACCCGCGCCGGGAACGACTTGCATATGCTTGCCGTCTGCGTTCACATACTCATAGTAAAGCGCGGTGCCCGAATTCAACCCCGTGGTATAGAGGTAACCGTCCGAATCTTCCAGCACCAAGCCGATCTCCTCCTCGCGCGCCAGATATTCGCAGGCGGTCACGGTGATGTCCTCTTTTAACTTTTCAAAGGTATGCGCGTCGTATACATCCGCGACGAACGCGCCGTCTTGCGCGAAATTCTTCCATACGATCACGGCGTTATCTCCCGCCCAAACCTCCGTTTCGGGGGAGAGTGCAAGCGTGCCGTCGGAGTAGAATATATCCGCCCTGTCGCCCATAAAACCATAGAAGAGTTCTTGCGTGAATACGTCTATTCGATCGTATACGGGTGATATATTCCACTCGCCCGTGGCAGCGTCTATCATGCCGTATAATCCGCTGCTCTCGTCGCATATTTTAATGAGCTTCATGTCGTTTGTGCCCATAAGGGACAAATCCGCCGTGCCTATATCCGAATTGGTCATACGCCTTGTGTATATGCCCGTATTGTTACCCTGCCTGTCTATGAGGAAGTATCTGCTGCCCTGCCTTACCAAGGCGAAATTCCCGAAGTAAGCGGAGGCCTCGTCGTATATGCAATCTATGACTATGTCCCCATTTTCGTCGGCAAAACCCCAAAGTCCGTCCTTTTGCACCGCCGCCACGCCGTTTACATAAGTGCCGTTATTCAAAGGCTCCCGCGTGCACGCCGCCGCGGCGCCGACTATCGCCGACACACACAATATTGCCGCAATCAAGGCTACCTTCTTCTTGTTCATATCCGTCTCCTTTTATTTCCCTATTTCACCACGCGAATATCGGCAGAACGCAATATAACATTCCCGTCCATGCCGCACCATTCGTAGCCGCCTGCCGTGCGCACACCCGTAAAGCCGTCCGCCGCCACTTGTAGGCTGTCGTAACAAAATTCGCTGAGCATATCGCCGTTTTTGGCGCAGGCGGCATACTTTCCTTCCGCGTTCATCACGGCGAACACTCCCTCCTCCGCCTCTGTCACGCTCACAACTTCCCTGCCCAAGGTCACGTCCTCTCCCGTCAACAGGTCGGTTAAAGTATTTGTGGCGGTATTAAAGATATAGCCGCGCAAAGAGCCGGGCACATACTGCAAATTGTCCGACTCGTATGCGGGCACGGAGAGCACAACCTGTCCGTTGCCGTAGAAGTTGTATACCTCTCCTTCCCTGTAAGCGTACGCCCCATCCGCATTGAATACGTCCGTGGCGGTGAGTTTGCCGCTCGTGAAATTATAGATATATTCGCCCGAAGAGGTCATCACGCACAATCTCTCCCCGTCCAAGCAGCCATATATGCCCAATACATCGTCGGGTAAGACGGCTATTTCGTTGAACTCTTCGTCCAACACGCGCATCTTGACACTCTGCCCGTCGACGGAGTAAGCGTGTATATACATACCGAATCCGGCGAAAGCGTAGTACTCCATAGCGTAGTAATCGGTGGAGAGAAGGCTGCCGTAACATTCATATATATCCCATCCGCCGTCCTCGCGTCCGAACTTGACCAAATCGCCCGAACTAGCAAGGTTTGCGCCCGCAAAACTTCCGCTTACATACTGCATGGGCACCGTTTGCTTGCCGCTCTTGTCCGTCATGCCCCACTTTTCGCCCATATTCACGATAAGACAGCCGGGCGTCCACACTATCTTGTCGTACTGTGCTGGGAGCACGCTTCCCTCTGCCGTCCACACTCCGTATTTGCCGTCCTTTCTGCCCACAACGCAGTCGGCATACGAACGCGCGTCGATAAGTCCGTCAACCGTCACATTGAAATCTTCATCCGTCACGGTGTAGCTGCCCGCTCCGTGACGCAGCAAATACCCGCCTTTTATTATGTCTATCTGCGCATACATCGCGTCACGCACGACTTTCCCGTCCGTATTCACCAGCCCGTATAGCCCGTTTCGGGAAAATACCGCCGCGCCCTCCGGCGCTATCTTGGTAAAGTATCCGGCGTACTCCTTATAATACTCCTGTCCGCCTCGGGAGAAAATGACATACGATTCGGGAGCGCACGCGGCAAACACGCACGTCATAAGCACAATCGCCGCAATCGCCGTAAAAAGCAAAACTTTCTTCTTACCCATACTCCCTCCACTCATTGCAGATATATATCCTTATATATGAAAGGCAGCACCTGTGTTCCGTCCGATGTGAGCACGCCGTATGCGTCCCCCAGCTTGCATAGGATGTTGCCGTCGGAGTATATCCACAGGTCGGCATATATGCAGGGTATGACCTCTTTGGCGTCCAAGTCGTATACGCCCGTCCTTCCGCTCACATTGTTACGCACTTTCAGCAGGTTATTCCCCGCGTCCGTTATGGTCAAATTAAAGGGCAACTCCTTCATCTGCCCGTCCGCCGCCATGTAGCAGCTGCAAAAATTCCTCACGGCGTTCAAGGTGAAACTTATCTCCACCGTGACGATATCGCCGATTTTTATGTTGTATATCTGCGCTCCCGTCGTACCGGCGGGCAGAGCGCGAGTCACGTTGTATTCCCTGTCGTAGCTGAATATACGGGCGCTTAGAATACCGTTTTCAAACGTACTCAAACAGTAAAAATCGCCGCCGCCTTCCCTTGCGGGCACATATTGCGGCTGCTCACTGCCCGTATATAGCACTTCTCCGCTATGGCTGTAAAGGGTGTATTGCCCATCCGCTTGGTTATATACGAGCGGCAGGGTGGATACGGACATATTCCACGTCCTTACAAGTTCCGCGCCGTCAGGCACGCGCACTATCTCATATGCCTGCACTATCCATTCACTCTCGCTGCCGTCTTCTTCCGTCCTATACAGCAGGCAGGCGTTGCACTCGCTGCTTCCCGTGGCGTAGAATTCCTCGCATCTGTCCCATAATCCGTCCGAATACCGCTCCCCCGTAGTGATGTCGTACACGGCGAATTTGCCGTTTTCTCTCCCTATTACCCACTTGCCGGCGAGCATCTCCAACTCGTCCGTGATTGTGGCGGGGAAAGTTTCCTTACCCGTAGACAGCTCCACGGCTTTGATATACTCTTTAGAATTTTGCCCTCCGCCGATGGGCGCAGATGCGTAACTCAAAGCGACGATATCGCTGTTTTCCCCGTATATGCCTATTATGCTGCCGTATACACACCCGTAAGACAGGGCGCGCTCGGACGCATCGTATATGCCGAAAAGTCCCGTAGCGGCGTCTTCGACTATTATATTGCCGTATGCAAGCGTATAGGGATCGACAGACGAATAGGGACCTGCCAAATGCTTGCCGTCCCCGTCTATGATATAATAATCTCCTTCGTTCGTGTAGTTCACCATGCCCACGCCGTCGACAAATGGATACGCGTCCGTATAGGCAAAAGGCAACACCTGATTCCCGCTCGCGTCCACATAACCGAACAGTCCGTCGCCGTTTTGCACGGACGCATAGCCCGCCCTGAATTGCGTTTTGGGTGAATCACAGGCGGCAAACACCGTAACTCCCGCCGCCAATATCGCCGCTATTGCGACCACTATAAAAACCTTTTTCTTCATACAGCCTCCGAAAACCGCTGTGCCGCGGCAGACTTCGCCCGACTGCGCCGCGCGCGTGCGCCGAACAACAAGGCTTGCGCCTTTTTTTATATACTATATTATAGTATCCTATCTTGAAAATGTCAATACGCCCGCAAAAAAACGCCCGCCTTTCGGCGGACGTGCTCAAAGTTCTCTTGTCAGATAATCTACCACATCTCCCACCGTCTTAAAGGCGAGCGCCTCGTCCTCGTCCATCTCTATGTCATACGCTTCTTCCAGCGCCATGAGCATATTTATCTTGTCCAAGGAGTCCGCTTTCAAATCCTCTTTCAAGCGGGTGGAGTCCGTTATCCCGGACACGTCTATCTTCATTATCTCTTGTATTATGCCCTTCAGCTTTTCCAATATGTCTTCTTTTTTCATATCCGTCTCCCTTTTTCTTTGATAAGTATATAATACCATAAACGCACGGCGACTGCAAGCGATAATCAAGTACACAACAAACACCTTTGGCGCAACTCCTTTCTCCCGACATCTTACATTCCAATCCCCTCTCACCCGCACCGAACTTCGGCGGAGCGCTTTTGGCGCAGAGATTTTCGCGCAGATTTTTGCAAGACGTCGCGAAGTAGTAGCAAAATGCCACGATGCGAGGTGTTGCGGAAAGCTGCCGGAAAGACTTCCCGAACTATTGATTGCCCCACACATACATATACCCGCGCCGTTTGGCTGAAAGTGCGCTTTTAACGCAACGACTTTCGCCCTGCAATGCTCTCCCTATGTCTCCTCTCACCCGCACCGAACTTCGGCGGAGCGCTTTTGGCGCAGAGATTTTCGCGCAGATTTTTGCAAAACGTCGCGAAGTAGTAGCAGCGCTACCACGATGCGAGGTGTTGCGGAAAGCTGCCGGAAAGATCGCGTCAAAAGCGTTCCGCCGAAGCTCGGGGCGGGTGCATCCAAAAAGACAACCGTCGCTATACGCGGCGGCTGCCTTTTTACGGGGAAATATTCTATTTGCGGTTTTGCCGCATATAGAGAGAAAAGGCTTAGTGATGTCCCGTCATGTCGTACCCCGGATTAGAGGGGGCATAGGACGGATCGGAATTTGCTTTATGCTCGTCCGAGGCGGGCTGTATGTATTCGTTCTCACCTTGCACGGAGGCGATGATACCCTCCGAGGCGGGGGAGATAGAGGCAGCTTCCCTCTCCTGCGCGCTCTCATCCGCAAGTATTGCCGCCTGCTGTCTGCGGCGTGCGGAGAGTTCTTCCAGTATGCGCGCCCTGTTCTTACCCGTAAAGGTATTGAGCGCCATGGGGATTATGGAGAGGAAGAAGAATATCGCTGGAATAAGCGTGACCATTGCGAACAGACCTGTGAGCGTGAACTCCGACTGCGGCAGAGGTACGCCCGATTCCACGGGCTGGCGGAACTGAAAGACTATGATGCCCACAGACAGCATTATCGCGCCTATGGCGTTATTGAACTTGGTCACGAAGGAGTTGAGAGAAAAACACACTCCCTCCATACGCTGACCCGTCTTCCATTCCAAATAGTCCAAACTGTCGCCCACCATGGGGTAAGGCAGCACATTGTATGCTCCCAGCGCCAAGCCGCCTATACACATGAGCGGCAGCGCCACATAGTAGTTGGTATATCCCACCAGAAAAGTCGCGGTGAGGAACACGCCTCCCACGATTCCGAAGATGATGGAAGTGCGCTTATATCCTATCCTCTTATATATCACCGGCGTGAGCAGTATGCCCGCGAACATACCGCCGCCCACAACTACATAAAGCAGAAGCAGCAGAGTGTCCGAGCTTATGCCGGGAATGGAGATGACGTATGTGGCTATATATGCCGCCGCCAGCATGATGAGGTAACGGGGCGCGGCTATCATGGAGGTGAGCAGAGTTAGCAGCATGGGCTTATTCTTCACCGCCGTCTTGAACATCTCCTTCGCCTTCACCTTTTCCGAGTGCATGGCAAAACGCTCTTTGGAGTTGCGATACAAGAGGCTGTATCCCAAGAATATCACCAATCCCGTGATGGAGGATATCGCGAAATACACCCACCTTTCGGGTACGAAAGTGCCCAAAACCGCCATAAGCCCTATGGGGAGCACTGTGCCTATACTGCCTATCGTGACGTAGAAGGAAAGCAGCGACGCGCGCTCCTTGGGATTGGGCGTAGCCACGCTCATAAGTCCCATCGCAGGCACGTCCACCACCGTATATGCCGTGTCGAACGCCAAATACATAACCGCCGCAAACACCATTTTCAGCCATGCGGGCGCGGACGATATGGGCAAAAAGATAAGCAGCGCCACGGCGAATATCAGGAATGCTCCCACCTTTATGTAAGGGCGCATCTTGCCGCGCGGCGTGTTCGTCTTATCTATGATTATCCCCATTATCGGGTCGTTCGCCATGTCCCAAAAGCGGGCGAATATCATCAAGACCAAGATGAATACGGGTGATATTATAAGTACATCCGTGAAAAATATCTGTAAATAGCTGGCGATGACGTTGGCAATCATATAACTACCCACTGCCGCCAAACCGTACGAAAACTTTTCTTTCTTACCTATGTATTTCTTACTTTCGTCCATACAACCGTATTTCCCCTGTTCTTGCGCACCCCTTCATATGAGGTCCCCTTCTCACATCCGCGCTCACGTTTCCTTTCGTAAAAATTGTAATATTACCGAAATTTTCGCGCTATCATGGAAATACATTTTTTCGTAAGTTTTTTGTAAAGACGGAAATAAAAAAGCAAGCGACGAGACGCCGCTTGCTTTTTTTGTAATCGTTGTTATTCTTCTTCGCCGTCCTTGGGCTTGCCCTCTTCTTCGGGCGGAGCGCCTTCCGATAAGGGAAGGGTTTCTTCGGACGAAGCGGCTTCTTCCGCTTTGGCAAGGATTACGCGCTCCTCCGTTTGTTGAGCGAAGTTTTGAGCGTCTATGTCCGGAGATGCGGGTATTTCCGCGCTTAACGCTTCCTCCGACAATTCGCTATGCCCTTCCGCAAGGCTGCGCTTGCGCAACTCTTCCACTATCTCCGCGTGCTTTTTCTTGTCCAACCTATAAAACAGCATGGTCAGACACATGAGCGCCGCAGATATGGCGGACACATAGAATGCCACGTTGTAGTAGTTTATAGCCGTGCTCATCAGTTCGTCGGATACCGTGGACACATTGAAGTAGTTGGCGGGCTGATATCCCATAGCCTGCTTTACATATGCCATTACGACGTAGCCGATATTGGTGAACACGAGCACCAGGGTATAGGCGAACATCTGCACGAAGCCTTCCAGCCTCTTGCCCGTCATCACCTGCTGATAGTCGGAGATTTCAGATAGCATGAGAGGTTGCAGTGAGGTTATGCCGTTAAATAGGGCGATATACCTAAGCAGCGTGAGCACCACGGCTGAAACCGTGCCCTGCGGGATATTCTGCACTCCCACTATCGCCAGGATTATGTAGCCCAGGAAGTTGAGGAAAGTCCAGAACATGACTATCGTGCGGTTGTTGAACTTTCTCGTCAAAAGGGGCAGGAGTATCATGTTTGGAGTGACGGCAAAGCCCGTTATAAGCGTGAGGGAAGAAAATACGGTAAGACCCGTTTCTATGTCCGTAGCATAACGCAGCTTGCCCATTATCTGGGCGTCTATTTCGATGGTGGAACGCATACAGCCCAAGATAAGCGCCAAGGTGAAGATGAGCAGAGGCTTGTTTTTGAGCACCATCTTCAAACCCTCCAATACGCCCACGTTTTCGTTGTTGGAGTTGGTTATGATAACCCTTTCTTTCACCTTTACGAGCAGCATCACCAAAAGCAAGCCCACGACCGAGCAGATAAGACCCATATAGCGGTACGCCATATATTCCTGACCTATGGAGAGGAAGTGGGAGCGGATAGGTCCGATGATAACGTTCATGATGGTGGGGGCAAAACCTACCAAAAGACCTATGGGCGCCCAGGCGTCCGTGCGCTCTTGCTGGTTGGGGGTGACCACGCCCGGCATCATCTGGAAAGTGTTGTTGAACAGGTTCCACATGACAAGGGTGGGAATGCATATGCAATATGCGTATATAACTCTGGCGGAATCGTCCAGCTCCTGCGGCTGCCATGTGGCGGCGATTGCAAGGCCGGCGAATATGGGAGCCATGAGGAATATGTATGGTTTGTATCTGCCGAACTTGGTGTGCGTATTCTGCAAAAGTTTGCTGAAAAAGGGCTGAATGATAAGTCCCAGCAAGGACGCCGCAAGACAGATATACGGACCGTGAATAACGTCTATGCCGTAAACTTCGGAAATCTGCGACGCGGTGAGCAGCGAAGACACTATGCACACTATCGTGCTCACGCCCATCGCGCTGCCGCCCAGAGAGAGCACTTCCTTTAAGTTGAGGTATCTGTCCGGTTTAAGCGGTTCTTTCCAAAACCTCTTAATGAGAGGGGGAAGTTTTTTGATCTTTTCGCCCAAAGAGGGCTTTGCAGCCTGTTGCTGTTCGTCCGTTCCCATAAAATTCTCCTTTTCCCGTTTCGCGCGCGAGCGCAAAAGCATATGTATATTATATATCGTAAAAAGTCAAATGTCAACAACGGGTAAAGTCTTTTACTCAAAACAAGGTTGCATTTTGTCCGATTGTGTGCTATAATCGAGCGTATATAACAGCGGAGGATGGGGTAATGACCGCACTGCTTATAAGATTGTTCGTCAAAGATTACAAGGATACGGGAAACGAGAGGGTGCGCATAGCCTACGGCAGCCTCTCTTCCGTGGTGTGCATGATAGCCAACGTGCTCCTTGCCGGCGCAAAGATAACCGCAGGCGCCCTGTCCGGAGCCATATCCGTGCTTGCGGACGGCTTGAACAACCTATCCGACTGCGGCAGCGGGGCCGTGTCGGTCATAGGCTTCAAAATGGCGGGAAAACCCGCGGATAAAAAACACCCCTTCGGACATCAACGCTCGGAGTACTTGGCGGCGCTCATCGTGGCGATGATAGTGCTCGTGCTGGCGGTGGAATTGATGATAGAGTCTGTATCTCAGCTGATAAACCCGGGAGAAGACACGGTGTGGAGCGTGCTATCCGTGGTGGTTCTAAGCGTATCCATAGGCGTGAAACTCTGGCTCTTCCTCTTCAACCGCTCCATAGCCCGCCGCATAAATTCCGAAGTGATAAAAGCCACCGCCCTGGACAGCCTCACCGACTGCCTCACCACCTTTGCCGCGCTTATAGCGGTGATAGTGTCCCGCTTTGCCGGCGTGAATATAGACGGATATATGGGCATATTCGTCGCCCTCTTCATCGCTCTTGCCGGAGTGAGCATATTCCGCGAAACGATAGGAAAACTGCTGGGAGAAGCGCCCGACCCCGAGATAGTCAAAAAGATACGCGAGCGCATATTCATGCACGGCGGCGTGCACGGTATACACGACCTGATGGTTCACAGCTACGGACACAGCAAATACTACGCTTCCGTCCATGTGGAGGTGGACGCGAATATGCCCATGATGCAAGGGCACGATTTGGCAGACACCATAGAACGCGACTTTGCCTGCAATACGGATATAGTGCTCGTGGTACATCTGGATCCCGTGGTCTTGGATAATCCCAAATGCAACGCCTGCCGCGAGATGGTGGAGAAGATAGTGTCCGAGATAGACCCCTCTTTTAACGTGCACGACTTTCGCATGGTGGACGGTATTTCGCATACCAACCTCATATTTGACATAGCCATTCCCTTCGGCAGCAAACTCTCCCCCGACAAGGTGAAGGAGGAAGTGTGCAGAAAGGTACGCGAGAGGGATAAAAAGTTGTTCGCTATCCCTACCGTGGAGAGAAGCGTGGACGCGGAGTAATTATTTCCCCTGTCAAAGGAAAGCGCGACAGTTGAATATCGACCTAATCGCTAGTACAGTCACTTCACCATAAAATCAACGCATTATAAAAAGCCTTGAATACCGCTTGGCTATTCAAGGCTTTGTGTTTTATGTGCGAAAATTATCTTTTACTCTTCTTTGTTATCCTCGTCCGTGGTGGTAGCCGCGGCTTCGTCCTTGACTTCCGTGATGGTTATGGGTCCTGCCTTGACCTCCGCCTGCGCCGCCGCAAGTGCCGCCTCTCTTTCTTCTTTCTCCCTCTTTGCCTTGGGATATTCGACAAAGCAGAACACGCACGCTACCACTACCGCTGCAATTACGAATACCGCTATCGTCACCAAGATCACGCTCGTGCCGCCGCCGGTCACCTGGGCTTGCGCCTGGGCAAACTCAACTTTCGTAAATTCCGCATACAGCGCCTTTATCGCCTCTTCCATGGTGGAAGTGTTGACTTGGATTTGGTTGTATATCGCCTCAATTTCTGCTGTAAAAGTGGGAGGAGCGGTCTTGTACTTAGTGCTATCCTCCGGCTCTGTCCATGTGGTATCTGCGCCCTCCCCGGACGAAGTGTACCCCATAGAAGCGTACAGCTTGTTCAGCTCATAGGCTATCTCTATGTTGCGCTGAGTCAAAGTTACTATTCTATTATTGAAAGATTCGAAAGTGGCTGCAATATTGTTGTTCGCACCCGCATTCACAAGCTGGTCAACCAGCTTGTCGCGCTCAGCGGTAAGCGCGGTTATCTCGTCCGCATTCTGGCTTCTTTCCAACTCCAGAGTAGCCACCTGCGACTCTAAATAATAACGTGCGTTTTCGCTTTCCAGAACATAGCCGTTAGCCGTCTGCTCTGCTTTAAGCGCGTCAAGATTGATTAAAAGGTCGCCAGCCGCCTCCGAACGAAGTTGAGAAAGCGTGAGCGTATTGGCAACGCCGTTCAAAGTGGCGGGGATAAAGTCCGCATAGGCGCGGGTAGACGTCAGGGAATCGTAGTTGCTCAAAACGCTGTTGTATTGGCTGGTAAGCACGTTCAGCTGAGCGTCATATGTAGTTGCGCGGGCGAATTCGTTCTCCCAAGTGGTATAGTTGCGCGTTGCAAGGCGCTCGTTCACTTCCGAAACGTACTTTTCCGCCACTGCACGCATAAAGGCATTGGCCTGGTCAAAACTTTCAAAATATTCCGACTGCGTGGTTATGGTGTATCTGGAAGTGTAGTTCACCACCTGATCTGCTTCCGTGGGAATGGAGTTATCCGCAATGGTTATGCCGCCCGACGACAGCTTGGCTATGTCCAAAGAAGCAAATTGCTCTCCTCCGGCGTCCTTGACCTCCTGCAAGTTCTCCGCGTATACCAGCGAACTTATGGTGAAAGTCGTGCCGTCCGGATAGCCGCTCGTGGGGCTTTTCAGGTCGAAAGAAAGGGTGTATGTATCCTTTCCGGCGTTGAATACGAAAGCGGTAAGCAGACCCACCACTATTGCCAGCACCAAAGCCACGGCGACGATGATGATAAGCCGCTTTTTGATTATCTTGAACACTTCAGACCACGCAATGCGCGATTCAAATTCTTCTTCCATAATTCTCCTTGCATTTGCCCGATTTGTTTTTTCGGCGGGATACGGAGATTGTCGGATTTTGTCGAACGACTCCGTATGATGTCGCCTGAGCGGAGCGTCACTGTGCCCGTGCGCGAACCTGTTTGCAACGATGCAAAAAGACTATTCCGCTACTTTTTTATTATACAGTCAAATCCTCCCCTTGTCAATAATATTATATATCTTTAACCGCATTTTATAACGGAGGAAAATCTCTCTTTTCCTCTCCTTTTGCCTCGTCATAGGTCTGCGATTTGAACAAATTTATATAAAACGCCGGCTTGCGCCGCACTTTGAAGTATTCTTATTCGTGCCGTCTGTACCTATCCGCACGCTTGACTTTCAGGCGGTTCATGGCGCGGGCGAGGCGTGCCTGAGCGGCATAGTATTCACGCACTCCGCGCTCGCGGGCGCTGTCCTCCATCGCCTTTTCATACGCCGCTTTCGCGCGATTTTCGTCTATCTCTTCGGGGCGCTCGGCGGTATCCACCAGCACCAGCACATCCCCTTCTTCCACCTTGACTATACCGTCGGCGACCGCCGCGACTATCACCTGTCCGTCTTCCAAGGTTATCTTCATCTCTCCCGTCACCACAGACCCCACGAAATTGCTGTGGCGCGCCATTATGCCGTACATACCCGAAGGCGTAGGCACCACCAAGGACACGCACTGCCCGTCGAAAAATGGCTTTACCGCCGTGAGTACATGGAGGTTGAAAGGGGTCATGCTTCCTCCTTGATGCGCTCGGCTTTTTCTATCGCCTCGTCCAAATTGCCCACATTGTAGAATGCAAGTTCAGGATATTCGTCCGCCTTTCCGTCCACTATCGCGGCAAAGCCGGCAACGGTGTCTTCCAAAGACACATATTTGCCCTTGTTCCCCGTAAACTTCTCCGCCACATGGAAGGGTTGGGAGAGAAAACGCTGTATCTTTCTGGCGCGCGACACGGTGAGTTTGTCCTCTTCCGAAAGTTCTTCCATGCCCAATATGGCTATGATGTCCTGTATTTCCTTATACTTCTGCAATATCTCCTGCACCCTGCGCGCCACTCGGTAGTGCTCGTGTCCCACCGTTTCCTCCGCGAGTATACGCGAAGAAGATTCCAGCGGATCTATCGCGGGATATATGCCCTGTTCGGCTATCTTGCGGCTCAAAACGGTAGTCGCGTCCAAGTGCGTGAAGGTGGTTGCGGGAGCGGGGTCCGTGAGGTCATCCGCCGGCACATACACCGCCTGTACGGAGGTGACGGAGCCGTGTTTTGTGGAGGTTATTCTCTCTTGCAACTCGCCCATCTCCTGCGCCAGAGTGGGTTGATATCCCACCGCGGATGGCATCCTGCCCAGCAAAGTGGACACCTCGCTGCCCGCCTGCACAAAGCGGAAGATGTTGTCTATAAACAAAAGTACATCCTTGTGCTGCACGTCGCGGAAGTATTCCGCCATGGTAAGCCCTGAGAGAGCCACGCGCATACGCACGCCGGGGGATTCGTTCATCTGCCCGAACACCAGCGCCGTCTTTTCCGCCACGCCGCTCTCGTTCATCTCCGTCCACAGCTCGTTGCCCTCGCGCGACCTCTCTCCCACGCCGGTGAATACGGAATATCCGCCGTGCTTTGTGGCGACATTGTGTATCAGCTCTTGTATGAGCACCGTCTTACCCACGCCGGCGCCGCCGAACAGACCTATTTTACCGCCCTTTGCATAGGGTTCCAAAAGGTCTATCGCCTTTATGCCCGTTTCCAATATCTCGACGGCGGGACTTTGCTCGCTGAATGCGGGAGCGGGACGATATATGCCCATCTTCTCTCCCTTTTCCAAATCGCCCTTGCCGTCTATCGGCTGACCCAAGACGTTGAACATTCTGCCCAACGTCGCCTCGCCGACGGGCACTTCTATACATTTACCCGTGGCGATGACGGGCATTCCGCGCCTCAGCCCTTCACTGCCGGATAGCATGATGCAGCGCACGCTCTTTTCGTCCAGATGCTGCGCCACTTCCATGACCTTTATGCTGCCTTCTTCTTCCACTTCCAGCGCGTCCTTCAACTTGGGGAGTGCGTCTGTAAACATCACGTCCACCACCGGTCCGGATACGCCCGTTATCACGCCTTTATTCATCTTTATTTACCCTTTTTCATCGCCTTTGCGCCCGAAGTTACCTCCGTTATCTCCTGAGTTATCGCCGCCTGCCTGCTCCTGTTGTACTCCAAAGACAGCCTGGAAAGTATGTCCTCGGCATTGTCGTTGGCGGCGCTCATAGCCACCATTCTGGCATTCTGCTCCGCGCAGAAACTGTCTACGAAAGCGCTGTATACAAAGCCCGCCACATAGCTGTGCACCACATGGGATAGCACCTGTTCCACTCCGGGTTCGTACTCAAACCACCTACCGGAGAGATCCTCCCCCGTTTCGAAGTGGCTGCGGTGCAGAGGGAGTATGCGGGATACTCGCACCTGTTCCCCTCTCTTCCCGAAGTCGGTGTATATCACGTCTATGCTTTTGAGCTCTTCCTTATCGAACTTTTCCAGCAATTTTTCACATATCTCGCGCGCGACGTGCAGGCGGGGGTTTTGGGCGGTGTAACGGAAATCCTCATCCGTCTTTATCCCGCGGTGACTGAAAAACTGTCTGCCGTATTCTCCCACCACAAATAGCCTGCCGCCCTCTGACGCGGTTAACTCTTCCGTCTTTTTGAGTACGTTTTGGTTGTACGCGCCCGCAAGACCTTTGTCTGCGGTTATGACCAGATAGCCGCGCTCCCCTTTCCTGACCTTTTCGCTGCCGTCTTCGTTATCGAAGTAGGGGGAATCTATATGCCCGGCTATGTCGAACATCCTGTCTATCTCTTCCAACAAAGCGGAGAAGTAAGGGCGGGTGCGCTCCAAGGCGTTCTTGGCTTTACGCACCTTGTTAGACGCGATGAGATACATGGCGTTTGTCATCTTCTTCGTATCTCTTACGCCGTTTATCCTATGTTTGATCTCCGTTATGTTGCTCATGCTTTCTTGTTATTATATTCCTTGCGAAACTTGTCCGCCGTGGTCAAAATACTCTCTTTCAGCTCCGCCGTAAGTTCGGCGGCATTTTCCAATTCCCCGTAGAGGGAGGGAGCCTGCGAAGAAAAGTATTCCAGCATCTTGCCCGCGCACTCGTTCACGTCGTCCACGGGGATATCTACGAATTTCTTCCCCATGGCGGTGATGAGCAGGATTATTTCCTGCGCCTGCGAGTAGGGCTTGGACTGCGGCTGACGGAGCAGACGCATAAGCCCCTGACCGTAGTACAGCTGCTTGCGCGTGAGTTCGTCCAAATCGGACGCAAACTGCATAAACACCTCCATCTCCCTGTACTGCGCCAAATCCAGGCGAAGAGAACCCACCGCCTTTTTGACCGCTTTCGTCTGAGCCGCGCCGCCCACACGCGAAACGGAAAGACCTATGTTCACCGCGGGGCGCTGACCTTCGAAGAAGAGTTCGCTCTCCAAGAATATCTGCCCGTCCGTGATGGATATGACGTTGGTGGGGATATATGCGGATACGTCGCCCGCCTGCGTTTCCACTATGGGAAGTGCGGTTATGCTGCCTCCTCCCAACTCCTCGGACAGGTGCGCCGCGCGCTCCAAAAGGCGGGAATGCAGATAGAACACGTCGCCCGGGTACGCCTCTCTGCCGGGAGCGCGTTCTAGCAAGAGGCTGAGAGTACGATACGCCACGGCGTGCTTGGACAGATCGTCGTATACTATTAGCACGTCCCTCCCTGCATACATGAAGTATTCCGCCATGGCGCAGCCGGCGTAGGGAGCGATATACTGCATGGGAGCGGATTCGCCGGCGCCCGCATTTATCACTATGGTGTACTCCATGGCGTGGTTGACCCTGAGCGTTTCCACCAGGCGCGCCACGCTGCCCGCCTTTTGACCGATCGCCACATATATGCACACCACGTTCTTTCCCTTTTGATTGAGTATGGTGTCCACGGCGATGGCGGTCTTACCCGTCTGCCTGTCGCCTATGATGAGTTCGCGCTGCCCTCTGCCTATGGGGAACATGGAATCCACCACCAAAAGTCCCGTTTCCATAGGCTTGTTCACGGGCTGTCTGTCTATGATTCCGGGTGCGGGACATTCTATGGGACGGTATGCAGCCGCCTCTATCTCCCCATCGCCGTCTATGGGCTGACCGAGTGCGTCCAACACCCTGCCTATGAAGTTGGGACCTACGGGAATACCCGCCGTCTTGCCCGTGCGATGTATCACGCTGCCTGCGGTGATGTCGTGGCAGTCGCCGAACACGATGATGCCGCACATATCCGGGCGCAGATCTTGAATCATGCCCTTCACGCCGCAGTCGAAGATGACTATCTCTCCGTACTGTGCGTGCGCGAGTCCGTCGGCGGACACTATGCCGTCGCCCACGGAAAGCACCTTTCCCGTTTCCTCCGCCAGCGCCTCGGGAGTCCATTCCTCCACCGCCTGACGTATGAGGGGAATGATGTCGTCGCGCGTGCCGTTTATCTGTTCTATGCGGTGGCGGAGCTGATTGAGCCTGCCGCTCACCGACCAGTCGTACACGTCGTCGCCCGCTTCCAGACGGAATCCGCCGGGGAAGAGGTTGCTCTCCACCCATTCCAGCGTGGTGCCGGCGCCGTACTTGCCCTTTAAGAACTTGGTAAAGCGCTTCTCCTGCTCCTGCGTGGGGCGGGTTTCGGAATACAGTATAGCCTTAATCTCGCTCATTGCTTCTTCCTCGCGCTTCTACCTTTCGTCTTGGTCATGGACGTAACCGTCTTTTTCTTACCTGCCAAGGCGGATTTCGCACCCGTTTCAGCAGCGTCCAAGAATTGCTCGTAGGCGTCGTTTACGGAAGAGGTCATAACCACCTTTTCCGCCGCTTCTCCCACTATCTCCTTGATGTCATCGGATACGCCGCTTATTATCCTGTCATGCTCTTTTTGCGCGCGTTCACGGGCAGACGTCAACATTTCGTCCGCCTCCTTAGCCACCTCTTGTAGCTTTTCAGTGCGCACTTTCGCCAGCTCTTTTGCCGCGTCCTCACGCTTTTTGGCGACCTCTTCCTCCACCGCGGAAAGGCGGGAAGTGTATTCTTCCTCCTTTGCCTTGGCGTTATCCAGCGCCTCCTGCGTGCTGTCCTCCCTCTGTTTGTAGTCGTCTTCCCTCTTCTTCATAAACTTCTTTACCGGTTTATACAAGATGAGATACAGCCCCACCACCAGAATAACGAGGTTGAGCAGATGTAAAAGTATCTGCTGCCAGTTGATGTTCAAAGGCATATGCCCTTTCTCCTTTACCTATCTTACAGTACGAATATGAGCAGTATTGCAACTATCAGGGCGTATATGATGGCGGTTTCTATAAACACCAGACCCAACATCATACTCGAACGGATATCCGCCTTTGCCTCGGGCTGACGGGCAATGCTCTCGTTTGACTTGGCTATGGCTATCGCCATACCTATCGCGCCTGCCGCCGCAGCCACGCCCACCGCGATTGCCGCAGCTATGGCTTTCATACCCGTATCCGTGATTCCGCCCGCTTCGCCGACTTCCGCGACTTCTTCCGCCGCTTCCGCGGGAGTTTCCGTCTCTTCCGCAAATACGGAGCCGCTGCCGCCGAACACCAGTCCGAGCACCACGCACAGCGAAGCCAGCGCTACAAGCGCCATTACCGCCGCGGTTGCATACTTGATTTTGATTGCTCTTTTCATGTTATACCTCTATCGGAAATTTATTTTATGGTATCGGGTAACCCCCGTTATAGCCTTATTTTGCGCCCTGGCGCGCTTTGGACGCCTTTTTCTTCTTTTCTTTCGGCACCTTGACGTGCGGTTCGGACACCTCCCCGTAGAACAGGGACGTGAGCATTACCAGCACATACGTCTGTATGAGCGCATGGAGCAGGGTGAACAGTACGCCCACTATCACAGGCAACACAAAGCTGAGCGCGATATAGTAATACACCAGCTCAGTGACCAAAAGACCGGACAGCAGCGCTCCGAAAAGACGGAAGCTCATGGAGATGGGCAGAGAGAAGTCTTTCAGCGTCCTGCCCACGCCGCGCATACCGTTGCCGGCTATGCCGCCGCTCAAAATCACAAAGTAGGACAAAAAGCCCATGGCGATTGCGCCGTTTATGTCGGAAAGCGGCGCGGGAAGCGCTACGGAGTTACCCGCCGTGGACACTACCGCCGCACCCACGAGTTCGAATATGGTGCCGGTGAAGATGTAACAGCCCGCCGCAAAGATGTATGCGCCCAAGAAGGAATTGCGATGGGGAGAATTTGTCTTTGCCAACTTGTCGAACCAGCCCACTATGCTCTCCACCGCCAGCTGGAACTTGCCGGGGACGTTCTTGAATTTGGGAAGGGCGAATATCCTGATAAGCGCCGCTAGCGCAAGTAATATCAAGGTGACCACATACGCCGATACCAATCCGGGATTTACGTTATACCCGAATATGCTCACCTGATTTTCCTCGTGTAAGACGGCGTCTTGCATGACGTCGGATATGTCTTCGGTAGAGGCGTACAGCCCGTCCGTGAGAATTATCCCCACTATGAGCGCCACCACTATGAGCGCCACGACGCTCCATCCTATTATCTTTTTAGTACGCGTTTTCATTATTCTTTTTCTTGCCGCGGGACCATGCCCCGATTTTTTCCTAACGATTATAACGCTTTAACGTCCGCTTTGCAATCATTTGCCTTCACATAATGCAAAAAGTGCGCTTTTTGAAAATATTTCGGCATTGTTATAACCGAAGATTTTCAAAAAATCGCACTGATAGCAGTCGTCTATGCCTACTGTTTGATCACATCGGACGCATTACGCACATGGAGCACATAAAGTCCGTAATTTTCGCTGCCCTCGACCGAGTTCTTTTGAGGCAAGCACACTCCGTTAAACGCTATGACGTCGCCGACGTAAAAGTCGTCGGACGCATCCGTATTGAACATGATTATCAGCCTGAATTCGCCGCCGTCCACCAAAAGTTTGTAACGATGGGGATTTTCCGGTTTGGGAACTTCAACTCCGGCGACGGTCAGATTTTCTATGCTCGCCACGCTGGCAAAGTACTCCGGAAGTTGTTCGGGCGAGGTTATGTCTACCGCGCGGACATTGTATGCCGCCGTCTGCTTCGAAACGGAAGTGGCAGATATGACTATATCGCCTATGGCAAACTCTCCCACCCGTCCGCGAACGATTACGCTATCGCCTACCTGCACGCCCGTGACGCCGCCCAAACCGCTCGCGCTCACGCATACCGCGCTCTCTCCGTCTTGAATGTAAAACCTATTTCCGTCAAAAGAGGTGACCGCTCCGCCCACTTCCACATATCCGTCCGCGAGGGAGAGAATCTTGCCCTCCTTCCTCATGCGTGTGAAATCGCTCAGCGTGTAGCGATGGTAATATCTGAGCACGCTCACCTTTGCCTGCGCATAGTTGCCGTCGCTCATGGCGGTATAGTCCAAAGTTACGCTGCCCTCGCCGCGCTCTCCATCCAAATCCGCCTCACCGCCCAGCGTGATGCGCACTCCGGAAGACAACACCTCCACTTCTTGCACGCTCATACTCGCAAGCGCGCCGCCCAAAACTATGTCGTCCTTACTCAAATTGCCGCTTATATGAATATCATTGGTCAGCTGCAATTCCAACACGGGATTTCCCCCGCCCGGTATCTCACCTTGTACCGTCAAAGACAAGAAGGTCTGAGGATCCGCACCCTCTTCCTCGGGCGTGCAGGCGCAGAGAATGGCTGCCAGCAGCGTAGCCAGCACCATCGCGGAAATTATCAGTTTCCAAGCTCTCTTTCGCAAATCACGCCTCCGTATACAAAGTGGATATATTATATTATAACATATTAACAGAGAAGATACAAGCGGGCGCGCGGAGATTTACTTATAAAATCATTTTGTGCCGCGCGCGGCAAAACCATGCGCGCGGTAGCCTTCCCCTAAGTGCGAAAGGCAAAGGGGCAAAAAGGTCGGGTCGCATTAAAAAAGCCGCGATTTTATCGCGGCTTTTTTAATGTCTTTTTATTCTTTCTTTCTCTTTTCTTCCGCTTCCAGACTCATCTTGTAAAGTCTTACGGAACCGTCTATGGTCTTTTCCTTTGCCGACTTGCCGTAATTATCCACATCCACGACGTTGCGCATACCGTGATGCAGGCAGAGTGCGCCGTTTATGCAGCCGCCGTCGCAAGCCATTCCTTCAAAGAAATTCTCAGCCGCCCTGCCCATTTTGAGTTTGAGCAGATTCATGCGGCACTGGTCTATGCCGCTCATGGCTATGGGCACTATTCCCGTCACGCCCATCTCTTCGCCCACGGCGCGTATTCCCTGGGCTATGCCGCAGGATTTGGCGAAAATTCTGCCGTAGTAGGAGGCGTTATCCAACGGCGTGCGGTCGAGCGAAGACACGTCTATATCGCGCGCGTCTAAGAAAGCCTGCAACTCTTCAAAGGAGATAACGCAGTCTATCGCGCCCTCCGTTTTGGGCATCCTGAACTCCATCTTCTTGGAAGTGCACGGTCCTATAAACACCACTTTTGCCGTGGGGTCGGTGCGCTTTATGATGTTCGCCGCCTCCACCATGGGGGATTTGGAAGAGGAGATGTACTGCCTGAGCTCGGGAAAATTCTTCTCCACGAACATGACGAACGACGGGCAGCAGGAAGTGGTCATAAGTCCCTTTTCCTTAAACTCCTGCGCTTCGTGATAGAGCACCACGTCCGCGCCCAGCGCCGCCTCCGTGACCTGGTGGAATCCGAGCATCTTTATGCCCGTGATGACCTGTTCTATCGCGGCGTATTTGAACTGGCTGACTATTGCCGGAGCTATTACGGCGTGCACTTTATACTTTGTGTTGTTCTCCGACCCCTGCAATATATCTATGCAATCCATGATATACGACTTATCCTGAATGGCGCCGAAAGGACATTGATATACGCACGCTCCGCACATTATACACTTACTCATATCCACGCGCGCTTTCTTGTCCTCATTCATGGTGATAGCCTTCACCTTGCAGCTTTGGACGCAGGGGCGCTGCTGGTGGATGATGGCGTTGTACGGGCAACTCTGCACGCACTTGCCGCATTCTATGCACTTTTCCTTATCTATCACAGGGCGGTTGTTGACTATCGTGATCGCGCCCTTGGGACAGCTTTGCTGGCACATATGGTTCAGACAGCCGCGGCAAGCGGGAGTGACGTATATGCCGCCCACGGGGCATTCGTCACACGCTTCGTCTATGACCTCTATCACGTTGGGGTTGCTCTTATCTCCGCCCAGACCCAGCTTGATACGCTCTTGCAAGATGGCGCGCTCTTTATAGATACAGCAACGCATGGTGGCTTTGGGGCCGGGCACTATCTTTTTGGGAATTTCCGTATAGATATTCTCCATATTCCCTTCATAGCGCCTGCGGATGAGCTCTTTGAGCACTTCATACTTCAACTCTTGAATTTTTGTGTCGAACTTGTTGAACATAGTCCTCTCTCCTGCCTCTTTATTACTCCATAATTTTCCCTGTGATATACTATATCTCAGCCTGCGCCAATACCGCTTTGCTCTCTATATCTTTGAGCGTAAGTTTTCCGTTTTCCAAGATGAGATAGCTGTGCGCCGTACCCTCCTTGGGTAAAGTAACCGATCCGGGATTAGCCACGGTCACATCCCCCGCCTTAATGATAAATCCCGTGTGTACATGACCGTATAGCAGGGCGTCCCCGCACGCAGGCGGCAGATTGTCCTTGTTGAAGATATGCCCGTGCGTCAAGGTTATCCTCTTGCCGCAGTCGAATATGACTCCCTCTTCCGCAAAATGAAATTCGGAGATGAGGGTATCCACCTGACTGTCGCAGTTACCCTTTATCACCATCAAATTCTCCTTCATGCCGTTGAACACTTCCGCCACTTCTAGCGGCGCGTATTCCCTCACTTTATCTATGGGATTGCGCGGTCCGGGATTGTATATGTCGCCCAAAAGCACGAGCAGACCGGCGCCCTCGCTTTCGTACGTCTTTTTTATCTTGTCTGCATAGTAGGACGAGCCGTGCACGTCCGAAGCTATCATTATCTTCATATCCGCCTCAATTATATTCTATCTCCACCCGTTTGCCCATCTTGCGCAGGTTGTCCGCAAGGCGCTCCACGAGTTTTAATTTCATGGTTATATCTATCGGCAAGCCCTTGTGCGCGATATTCGCGCTCTGCCCCACCAAAAAGTGCACGCTCGTGGCTTGCTCGAATAAAAGATTCGCAAGTAAGGAAGCGCCGTCCTTTTTGTCATAATACTTGGGCGAGAGGTCGGAGGTGGAGTTGTATTTCTCCGCCAGCTCCAATAGGCGCCTGAGCGTTATAACTCCCTCCGTGGTCACGTCTATGCCGTCTATGTGCCCGATGGGCGGGATGTCCTTGTCCACAAAGTCCAACACCGTATCCACCTTGGTACCCAAATGGCGCGCCACTATCTGGGAAGTGGTTCCGCCGCATACCGCCTTCTTGCCCTCATAGCTCATCAGCTTGTCCACGCAATAGTCGTCCATATCCTTATTCACGGGCGCACCAACCATTATAGCAACTTCCAAACTTTTACGCAACTTTACGGCGGCAACTGTCGTATCGTCTCCCGGCTTATCCATATAAAGGTCGTTGCACGCCCCCGCAAGCAGGCACGCCACCGCCTTTGCCGTCATGCGCGGAGTGACGGATTTATTGAGAAAGTCCATCACCTCCGGCCGCTGCCAGCCGAAGTTGAGCAGCATTCCTATCCCCGCATGGATGACCCCGTCGCTCATAAATACGATTATGTCCCCCTCTTCCAGGCTGAGGTTGCTTTTGTACACCTTTTTGCCCAGCACGGTGAGTTCCTGTCTTTCAAAGTCCTCGCACTTGCCGCGGTGGTAGTAGATGGCGGGAGGATTGTCGAATTCAAACATGACTCCCTTTCCGTCCTTGTCGATATGCACCACGGTAAAAGTGGCGTATGCCACTCCTCTCACCTTGCATACGGGGAGTGTTTCCAGTATGGTTTCCACGCAGTCTTCTATGGATATTTCGTTGGCGACCATCGTGCACAATATCTTGGACGTGAGCATGGACAATATATTTGCTTTTACGCCGCTGCCCATACCGTCGGCGAGCACCACGGTGGTGTTTTCTCCGTCCGAGTATATCTGCACATTGTCGCCGCACAGCTCTTCCCCCGCCTTATTCAGCGAAGTGTAGCCGTACTCAATATCCAGCGCCATCTTCCGCCTCCTCCTCGCGTTTGAGCATACCTTTCAGTTTGAGCAGCGCCACCTTGGTCTCCGCGGTGGTTTCTCCCAGCAGGGAGGCTATCTCCTGCGCCACTCTCATCTGCTTCATTATGACCTCGTCGGTAGTAGCCAGCGTTTCGGAAGTGAGCTGATGTAGCTTGCCTTCATATTGTTTTTCGTCCGTTATGTCCTTATACAGCGCAAACAGTACGTTGTGTTCTTTGAGCACCACCGCGTTTATCTCCGCATACCTGCCCGTCTTTTTGATGAACTCGCACCTCCGCGTAAAGCCCGTCTTGTTCTCGTAGGCGGCGATGTACTCCGTAGGGTCGGCAAAGTCCACCAGAAGCATACCCTTAGGATCGCTCTCCGTCACGCCGAACATCTTCTTTGCGGCGTTGTTCATCTGCAAAACGCGCATATCACCGTCCAGCACCAATATGCCGTTGGGGCTGTTTTGTATTATCTCGTAGGACAGCGATTCCGCCCTCTGCCTCATATAGGGCAGGCACATGGATATATCCGCAAAGCCGTTTGCGACAGCCCACGCCTTCTGACGGCAGGAATCGTAGCCGCACGCGCCGCAATTTAGCTGATTTTCCGGCTTGTCCCTGCCCGTCTTTGCCATGATTTTGAGCAAGCGCTCTTCGCTCACGTCAAAGCCCTTTGCGTGCAGGCGGCGATGAATCTGCCTCATACCCGCCAAATCTTCCTCGGCAAACGCGGGCACTTTACAGCCTCCGCTGCCTGCATAGCCGCGCACCGCCTCGTTCGCCTTTATCGCGCCGCCCTTGTTGCGAATGGCGCACGGGCCGTTGATGCAGGCGTATTCGCAGGCGTTCATCTCTATGAAGGCCCCGTCCATATCCCCTATGTTTTCCAGCACTTCTTTGCAGCGTTCCACGCCGTCCACCGCCAGATATTCGTACCCCTCCGGCAACTTGTCAAAGGACTTTATCACGCCGCGCGGAATGGGGAAATAGCGCGCCCTCAATCCATGTCCGTCCTCGCTTATATTCTCGCTGCCCAAGGTAACGCATTTGTCGCGCATCATCTCCAACGTCTCTTCGAAAGTGAGCACGCCGTCTATCACGCCGCTCTCCGCCGCCTCCCGCTTTTTTGCTATACAGGGGCCGATAAACACCACCTTCGCCCCCGGATTCTCGCGTTTAAGCATATTGCCGTGCGCGACCATGGGGGACACCACGGGTGAGAGATATTTCAGCGCGTCGGGGTAGTACAGCTGAATGAGCCTGTTCACCGCCGGACAGCAAGAAGTGATGTAGTTGCGGTACTTCCCGCTCTCCAAGTCCTGCTTGAAGCACTCCACCACCGCTGCCGCGCCGCGCGCGGTTTCCTCCGCGTCCGCAAAGCCCATCTGTTTAAGCCCGTTCCTCAATATCTCAAAGTTGTTTATGCCCAGGCTGGACACGAACGACGGCGCCACGGAGGCGATCACGTTCCCCTCTTGCAGCAGCCGCTCCACTTCCGCCCTGCCGCTGTGCACCACCTTGGCGTTTTGGTGACACACCAGCGTGCACTTGCCGCACAGTATGCACCTTTCTTCTATTATCGTGGCTTGATGCGTGGCAACTTCTATCGCCTTTACCGGACAGGAACGCAGGCACCTGTAACAGTCCTTACAGTTTGCCGGCTTGAATTCCAGGTACATCCCGCTGCTCATTTTTCTACCTCGGGAAGCACCCTTTCTTCAAACACCTTTTTCACGTTGTCGCCCGTAAGCCCGGTGACTATCTCATCGTCTATCTTTATCGTGACGCCCTCGGCACAGTGACCCAGGCAGAAAGACGCTTCCAAATCGACCTTATCCCCGACGCCGTGTTCTTCGATGAGCTTTTTGAAGCCCATAATCACGTCATATGAGCCTTTGAGATGGCAAGAACTGCCTACGCATACGCTTATCTTCATAAATTCCACCCCTTGTAGTAGAGTTTTTACTAATTTAATTATATAGAAGCGGCGGAAGTTTGTCAACGGTTAAACGATTTTTATAAAGTGTAATAGAATTATTGCGAGCGATAGCGTCCCTCAAAAATCATCCGTATATCTCCCCTCCCACGCTGCCGTCGAAGACGGGGGTATATTTGCTTTCGTTTTTTTCAAGGGATTGTATGAAGGTGTTTTTCATGCCCGACTTTTCCGCACGGGATATTGCGAGTTTATATTCCAGCGGTTTCAAGGGAGATGAAAGGCAAGGAAATTTTGCCGCTTCTCCCGCAGGATAATACTGTCCCATAAGCGAGAAAAATCCATCCCTGCCCACGATTTTCACCGAATTTTCCAGCACTTGAAAGGTGTTTTGCAAATTGCCCGGTAGGACGAGATGACGGATGATCATGCCCTTTTGCATTACCCCGTTTTCATCAAAGATATCTCGCGGCGCCAGCTTGCGCATATACTCCAAGGCGGCAAGGGCGCGTTCGGGATAGTCGGGCGCGGCGCTGTATTCTTGCGCGGGGAGCGGGAGGGCGTACTTATAGTCGGGCAGCCATATATCCACCGCGTCTTTTAGCATTTCCAGCGTGCTTATGCTCTCGTATCCGCCGCAGTTGAACACCACGGGAACGCGGGGACGATATATCTCCATTGCGCGCAATATGGCGCGAGTATAGTGTGTGGCGGTGACCAAATTTATGTTATGCGCGCCGGCGTCTTCCAAAAGTTTGAAGATGTCCGCAAGTTCGCGCACGCTTATCTTCCTACCCTGTCCGCGCGAAAGCGAATAATTTTGACAGTACACGCACTTCAAAGGGCATCCGGAAAAAAATATCGTACCGCTGCCGCGCGTGCCGCTTATGGGAGGTTCCTCCCACATATGCCTGCACGCCCTGCCGATATACACCTCCTCCGGCATACCGCACACGCCCTTCGTCTGCGTCCTGTCCACCTTGCAATCGCGCGGACACAGGCGGCACTTTTCACTCATCTATCTTTTTCAAGAGTAGGTCCGCCAGCATTATTTCATACGCCACCTGACCGTCCAAATCCGCTATCGCTTCATCGCGCTTTTCAAGGTTGCGCTCGGGCAACGTTTTGTTATAGCGCCGTATCTTGCAGTACGAAATAAAGGCAAACAGCGCGGTCAAACCCATAAGCCCCGCAAAGACAATCGAACCTACCGCGAAATATACGAGCGCGGAGTGCGCCTCCAAGTACGCCGCGTCCACCGCATACAGGCAGCAAAGTCCCACCGTCAAAAATATGGCGAACAGCGGAAAAGTTATCACCAATCTGAGCACGTCTTTGGGCGCGCGCGGATCGGGCTCGTCCAAATAGGGCGCCAGCTCTTCTTGTGTGGCTATGCCCTCTTTCAGCTCCTGCCTCTTCACCAATCCCTGCTCCCTTCTCGCTTTTATATACGGACGGTATTTGCCAAGTTCCCGCTTGTCCTCCTCATCCGCATGGGAGCAGACGTCGCGGATAAGTTCGTCCACTCGCGCCAAGGGGACGTCGGGTGCAAAGCCGTTTGTGAGTTTTATGAGCGTTGAAGTGTTCGCATTCATTTTTTCTCTCCTTTGAGGGCGGAGGAGCAGAACGCCTCCACCTTATCCATAAACGCCTCGTCCGTGTCGAACACGACTTCGCGCGCAGAGTAGTGGTAGTGCACGTCCACTTCGTACTTGAAATAGCACTCCCCCTTGCGCACCTTGCGGCGGGGCTTGCCGACAATGTCCTTTTTAATCGTGTTTTCCGCTTCTACGGAACGGGAGAGAGTGTGTCCCCTGTCCTCATATATGAGTTTTTCCACGCGAGGATTGGTTATCCCCTCCGCAGCCGCCACGGAACAGTCGTAGGGTACGGTGGGATCGTCCTTGCTGTGCGCCACGAGTACGGGACCGCCATATGCGTTTATTCCGGAAACGGCGGTATATGCCGCGCTCTTGCCGTATATCATCCGCTCTATCACCGCAAACCAGGGCATAGAAAGCACGCCTATCTTGCCCGCCATTCTCACCGCCTGGAAGCGGATTATGCTGCGCTCTTTGTTGAAGCCGCTGGCAGACACCACCGCTGCCGGCTTATGTCCGTAGTTGAGCGCCGCCGCCACGCCGAATCCGCTCCAACTGTGCCCGTAAACCAAGAGGGGCAGCGAGCCGTATTCGGGAGAATTTTCTATGTATGTGAGCACCTTATCTATATCCACATGGGCTTGGGGCAGTCCTTTTATGCCGCTGCCCGTGCTGTCGCCGCAGCCGGTGATGTCAAAGCCGAGCACGATGTACCCCTTTTGCGCAAAATAGTTTATCCTGTTGAGATAGTTGCCGTGGGAACAACCTATGCCGTGACATACCAGCATGACCGCCTCCGAGGTGCATTTTTCCCTGTCGCGGTACTCAAAACAAGCCAAATCCTCTTTCCCCGACTTCACGGTGAACGCCGAGCAGTCCAGATTGGGATAATCCGCCGCCGTGAGCACCCCCTCCGTCTTGTCGCAGCGCTTGCCGAACAGATAGCGGTAGAGGAAATAGGTGGCGATAAGCGGCACGACTATCGTCCACACCAGCAGGATATATACGACGACTATACCCGCTTGCATAAAACCTTTCATCTTTTTCATGTCAGCCCTCTTTACTTTATAAGTTTGTCGCTTATATTATATATACATTTTAAGGGGATGTCAAACGGGCGGAAAAAAGAGTTCTTTTTCGCTTTTACTTGCCCGCGGAGCGACCTTTTGATATACTTGTAGTATGAATCTTCCCGAGGCTTTCAAAGAAAAGATGCGCAGCCTGCCGGGCTGCGACTACGACGCATTCATTGCGGAATACAACCGCCCCTCTCCCCTTGCGCTGCGCATAAATACGATAAAGACCCGCGCCGTACCCGTGTGCTGCACGGATGAAGTGGCGTGGTGTCCTTTGGGCAGATACTACGTCGGCGCGCCGGGCAAATCCCCCCTCCACGAAGCGGGCGCATACTATATCCAAGAGCCTTCCGCAATGGCGGTGGCAGAGGCGGCGGATATAAAAGAGGGAGAAAAGGTGCTGGATCTGTGCGCCGCTCCCGGCGGAAAGAGTACGCACGCGGCTTGCTTTTCCCCCTCCCTTTTGGTGAGCAACGAAATAGTGCCCTCCCGCGCCAAAGTCTTGGCGCAGAACATCGAACGATGCGGGATCAAAAACGCCGCGGTGACAAGCGAAGCTCCGCAAAAACTCGCGGACAAGTGGGGAGAGATTTTCGACGTTGTGATAGCCGACGTTCCCTGTTCGGGCGAGGGGATGTTCAGGCGGCGGGAGATAGCCGTAGAAGAGTGGAGCGAGGAAAATTGTGCCATGTGTGCGGTGCGCAGCGCGGATATAATAAGACAAGCCGCACGCCTGACAGCGCCGGGAGGCAGGATAATTTACTCCACCTGCACTTTCGAGAGGGCGGAAAACGAGGACGTGATAGAGAACTTTTTGCGCGAACATCGCGAATTTTCCCTCTCCCCCACTCCGATAGACGACGTCCCCGGCATTGTGCGCGGCATAGGCGGCATAGGTCTGCGCCTCTATCCTCATAAGGTGAAGGGCGAAGGGCATTTCGTGTGCGTGCTGAAAAAACAAAGCGGAGCGCCCCTGTCCTATAAAACGCAAAAGCTCGCCGTGCAAAAGGACGCGGTAAAGCTCTTTGAACAATTTGAAAAGCAGACCCTAAATTGCAACATAGAATACAACAACACGGTGGGGAGCACGATTTATTGCACTCCTAGGGCGTGCCCCGACATGAGCGGTATTAGATGTTTGCGCATGGGCTTGCCGCTCGGCGACTTCGAGCGCGGCAGATTCATTCCCCACCACTCTCTCGCCCTCGCCTTAAAAGAAGAGGAAGTAAAGCGCGCGATAAATTTGCCGTCAGAGGAAAAAGCTGTCCTTTCCTACCTGCATGGCGAAACGCTGCCCGCCAACTTGGACGACGGCTGGACGCTCGTGCTCACCGACCATATCTCCCTGGGCTGGGGAAAAGCCGTGGGCGGCGTACTGAAAAACTTTTACCCCAAAGGGCTGAGAAAATAAAATGTCAAGATGAACAAGATGAAAGATAATGCGCGTAGAATATAAAGCAACTATGCCCGATACGCTATTTATTTATTCACATATAGACTTGCGATACCGATGGTTGGGAACCGAGATCCCCTTTCCCTTTCATTTTTCGCGTATCTTTTCATTTCCCGCTTAAAATGCCTTTCGTTTACTCCAATCTATGGGATCCCTACCGTTCGCAACGAGGAAGGCGTTGGCTTTTGAAAAGTGCCTGCACTCCAAAAATCCCTGGTAAAAGGACAGCGGCGAAGGGTGGACGGAGGTGAGCGCAAGGTGGCGGGGGTTATCTATCAGCCTGCCCTTTTTCTTGGCGTAGCCGCCCCAAAGCATGAACACTATGGGTTTTTCGCTCTTATTGAGCAGGGAGATTACAAAGTCGGTAAACCTCTCCCAGCCCATGCCCGCGTGCGAGCCGCTGGCGCCGGCGCGGACGGTGAGGACGGCGTTGAGCAACAATACCCCCTGTTCCGCCCAACCGGTGAGGTCACCGCTGTCCGAAGGCGGAATGCCCAAGTCGTATTCCAGCGCCTTGTAGATATTCACGAGCGAAGGGGGACATTTCACGCCGTCACGCACGGAAAAGCACATCCCGTTTGCCTGGTGCGCGCCTATGTAGGGGTCCTGCCCTATGATAACCACCTTTACGTTCTCGTACGGCGTGTGGGCAAAGGCGGCGAGGATGTCGCGTTTGGGCGGATATACGGTATGTGCGGCGTACTCCTTGTTCAAAAACTCGCGCAGTTTGTCAAAATATTCGCTGTCAAATTCGCCCTTTAAGAGCTCGTCCCAGCTGTTTCCCAGATGCGACGCCATCAGTCTATCTCCGCCGCGATCGGCTTGTGGTCGAGGTAGTGGAAGATATACTTGAAGCCGAGCGCTTTCAAGCCCTCCTTGACCTCGCCGTAATGGATAAGTTGGAGCTGCGGATAGTGCGCGTCCGAGCCATAGGTTATCAGCTCGCCGCCCAGCTCCTTATAGCGGCGCAGAATGCCGTCTTCGGGAATATAGGGAATGCCCGTACCCCTGCCGTTTACTTCCAGCGCCTTGCCCTTTTGTATTATTCCGCGCAAAATGGCGTCGAACATATCGGGGAACTCCTCATAGCGGAGGGAGCGATTTTCAAAAGGCGCCTTTCGCGCCACATAGCCGATATGTCCTATTATATCGTAGGGGAAATCCGCGTTTACGCTGTCCAAGATCGCCCTGACGTACATTCCATACGCCGCCTGCCTTCCGCGCGTGAAGTAACTGTCGTAGTAGCAGTCCTCTTCGTTCACCACATGGACGGAATTTATCACCACGTCGGTGGGATATTGCTCCAAGATCTGCTTATAGAGCTTGTCCGCGGGCGCATAGTAGCCGCACTCCAAGCCCACGCCTATCTCTATTTTGCCCTTATAGCGTTCTTTCAACTCTCGCGCTTGCTTGAAGTGCGCGGGCAGATCTATCTGCTTTATGTCAAAAAATTGGGGAATAAGGGCGTAATCCTTATCGCAATGGTCGGTCATCGCCATATAGGACGCGCCCTTTGAAATCGCGTTTTCAATCATCTCCTCTGCGGGGACAAAGCTGTCGTGGGAATGATTGCAATGTGTGTGTGAATCCGCTATGAACATATCAGCCGTTCAAAACCTCTAAATACATTTTGGCAAAGTCCTCCTTGCCCATCATCACGGGTACGGGATAGAGCGGATTCGCCTCCTTGTAAGCCGCCTCGCACATCTCGGGCACATCCTCTTTTTTGATGATGCCTCCGAAGTTTTCCGGGATGCTCATATATGCGTTCATGTCCTTTATCGCTCGGATAAACGCCTTTGCCTTTTCCTCGTCGTCCTTGCCCGTTATGCCTGCGACATCCGCCAGTTTTGCCAGCTTCTTATATATCTTTGCACCGTAATAGTCGAGCATATGGGGCAAAATCACCGCCATCGCAAGCCCGTGAGGCGTATTGTACTTGGCGCCCATCGCATGACCCATGGCGTGCACGTTGCCCACATATGCGCGGGTGAACGCCACTCCGGCGTCGAACGCCGCCGTCTGCATATGCTCCCTGGCTTCCATATCCTTACCGTTGTCGTAAGCGCGCTTTAAGTATGTGAAGATGAGCTTCACCGCCTCCTCCGCCTTGGCTTTTGTCTCCTTGGTATTGGAGTTGCCTATATACGCTTCCACTGCGTGGCAGAGCGCATCCATACCCGTGGTGGAAGTGACCTTTTGGGGCAGCCCCGCTGTCAAAGAGGGGTCGAGCACCGCATAGTGAGGGATGAGCGGAAAGTCCTGAATGGCGTACTTCAAATGGTGTTCGGGATTGGTGGTGTCGGTGATTACGGCTGCCAGAGTTGTTTCGCTGCCCGTACCCGAAGTGGTGGGGATGGCGAAGAAGGGCGGCATTTTCTTACCCACTTTCAAAATGCCCTTCATCTTGGGAATGGGCTTGTTGGGACGGGCAACGCGCGCACCCACGCCCTTAGCGCAGTCCATGGGAGAACCGCCGCCGAAAGCTATAATGCCCTGCGCGCCGCCGCTGTGATACATTTTGAGCGCCTCTTCCACATTGTCTATCGTGGGGTTTGCCACCACCTTGTCGTAGACGGCTGCCTTTATCCCCTCTTTTTCCAGCGCTTCCAGCATGGGAGTGCAAAGCCCCAGTTTCATGAGGTTGCCGTCCGTGACCACGAGCACGGAAGTAAGACCCTTGCCCTTGATAAAGCCGGCAAGACCCGCCGCGCCGTTTTCAAAGCGCAGCAGCTCGGGCTTGCGCCACGGCATCAGTTTGATCAGCTGTTTGAGCACCGCCTGAAAAGTGCGGCAATATATCTTATAAAATACGTTCATTTTCATCTCCTCCGTATTTCTTTTCTCAATTATTATAGATGGTCACCTTCGTGCCGCCGAACGCGTTCTCCCTCGCGCCCTCGGCAAAGGTAAATTCGCCGCCGCTGCCAAAGACCAAACCCGCGTCAGTCAGATTGGCGCAGCCGTTGAAGGCGCTGGAATAGAGTGTGACGGAGGCGTTGACCTCCACTTTCGTAAGACGCGAACAGTTGCGGAATGCGGCGGAATTTATGCTCGTAACGCTTGAAGGGAGGACTATCGAAGTGAGAGAGCTTCCTTCAAAGCAGCCCGCGGGAATGGAAGAGAGCCCTTCCCCAAGGGTTATGGAGGTTATTCCGCTGTTATAAAAGGCGTTTGCTCCCAGCGAAGTTACCGCGCCCTTTACCGTTATCGCCGCCTTCGAACAGTTTGCAAAGGCGCGCTCGCCTATCGAGGTGCACCCCTCCGGCAAGATCACGCTCACGAGGTTTGAGCAGCCGGAAAAAGCCCTCGCGCCCAGTGCGGTCACGTTGCTCCCCACGTTCACATACCTCAAAGAGGTCATATTCTCAAACGCGCCGTTGGGGAGAGATACCGCCGCGTCCGTCACCGTTATCTGCGTGAGGTTGGGAAAAGTCGCCCAGCTGGAACCGGAGGAAAGTCCGAACACATACGCCATCCCGTTGTTATTGGTGCCCACGGACACGTCCGCCGTAGGTCCCACAAAGGGGAGAATGATGCTTTCCAAGGACGTACAGCCGGAGAGGGCTCCCCTGCCTATCCTGACCACGCTGTCGGGTATGCGCAGCGTGCGCATGGACGTGCAATTCGCAAAAGCGCCCGCCGCCACTTCCGTCACCGGCAGTCCGTCGTATTCGGAAGGTATGACCACGTTCTCTGCGCTATACCCCTCCGTTGCGGACACGGCGTATCCGTCTTCCACGCGCGTATATTTGAGTACGCCTTCGTATACGGCGGTGAGCGTGCTGCCGTTTACGGGTACGATATAAGAATCCGCGCCGTAAAAGTTGCCCTCTTCGTCCACCCAGCCGCTTATGACCGCGTCCTCTTTCTCCGGTTTGAAGTCGCCCAAATAGAGGGTTCCGCCCGCCTCCACGACCAGCGCTTCATCGGTACCGTTGTATATCCCGCCATTCAAATCCAAAACGACCGTGGCGGATGTGCAGGCGGAAAGCACGACTGCCGTAAGCGCGACAATACATATTATTACGGCTGCAAGAGCCTTTTTCTTCATACTTCCTCCTTTACCGGACGATCAGCCCTCCGGATCTGCCAGTTTCCTGGCCTTTTTGCGTATTCTCTGCAAGGCGTTGTCCACATACTTCACACTCTTGCCCAGCTCGGCGGCTATCTCCGCATAGCTCAGCCCCTCCGCCCACAGCTGAAAGATTTTCTCCTCCGCTCCGGACAGTCCTTCGCGTATGCGCTCCATGAGCTGGCGCCCGCCTATATCCTCCGTGACGTCCTCTTCTGCCACAAGGTTTTCCGTCTTATCCAGCGGAATATAGTTGTTGAGCGGCTTGTTTTTTTCTCTGGACGCCGCCTTTACCGCGTCCAAAATGGCGGCTTTTATACAGGCGTAGGCGTAAGCGGAAAACTTACCCTTGCCCTCGTCGTAGGTCATCACAGCTTTGAAAAGCCCTATCATCCCCTCCTGAGAGGCGTCCTCACACGTTGCGCCCACTATGTAATAACGACGAGCCAGCGCCTTTACCATGCCCATGTATTCCGTGAGCACCTCCTCCATGGCTCCGTCGTCCCCTGAGGACGCGCGCTTTATGAGCTCTCCTTCCGCCATGCTATCTCCTCTGTCTGAGCACTTCATAGCACAGCACTCCGCAAGCCACGGACGCGTTCAGCGAGTTTATCTTGCCCTTTTGAGGCAGAGATACCGCCCCGTCGCACAACTTTGCGGTGAGAGGCTTTACTCCGAAGCCCTCGCTGCCTATGACCAGGGCGAGATCTTCCGTGAGGTTGGTGGTATACACGTCCCTGCCCGCCATGTCGGCGCAGTATATGTGAACAAAGTTATCTTTCAGCTTTCTTATTACGTCGTTTACATTGTTTACTGCGGCTATCTTCACATACGCCGTAGCGCCTGCGGATACTTTAACCACGGTGGCGTTCACGCCCACCGCGCGGCGCTTGGGAATGACTATTCCGTGTACTCCCGCACACTCCGCCACCCTGACTATACTGCCCAAATTGTGCGGGTCTTCTATGCCGTCCAATATGAGCATAAACAGTTTTTCGCCCTTTTGCCCGGCGCTCTTTATGATGTCGTCCACCGTACAATAGGAGTACTCGTCCGCCACACCGGCTATGCCGCGATGTTTTTCTCCGCCGCAGAGTTTGTCCAGCTCCCTCCTGTCGCACATGACTATGCGCGCGCCCGCCGTCTTGGCGTTATTTATTATATCCTCCGTGCCGTGTAACCCCCTCTGCACATATAAGCGGGTGAGCGCCCCTCCCGCGGCGAGGTGCTCGCGCACGGCGTTCTTTCCTTCAAGTAACATTATCTTTTCTCCGCAATCTTATCCGCAAGCGCCTTGCGCCTTGCCCTGACTTCCTCCGGCTTTGCGCAGGTCATCTTGCCCTCGCTGCATCCTCCTCGCACGCACGAAGGTCCCGCCGTCACAAACAGTTCGGGCGCGACTTTGAGCACCTCTTCCAGCATCTGCCACGCCACTTCGCGTATCTCCCACTGTGCGCGATTACAGCAGCGCACGGTGAAAAAGTGCATAAGCTCGCGCACGTTCATAGTCATGGTCATCTTAGTCTCCGCGGCGTTGGGAAGCACAAAGCGCGCATCCTCGTTGGACTTTTCGCACGCGCCGCCCAATCTCTCCTGCCAAAGGCAGTACCACGAGTGCATGATTCTCATCTGGCTCTTATATTCCTCTTCCGCCTCGTTCCCCAACGCGGAAATGGCGGGGGGAATGACGTAGTTGAATTCTCCTTTTTTGTTGGCGTCCACATACCTCTGCGACTTCACGGAGAAGGACGCTATCCTATGCCTTGTGACCTGCGCCAAAAAACTGCGCGATACCCCCTCTATTCCGAAAGTAAAGGAGGCGTGTTCAAAGGGAGAGAGATGTCCCATGGTCACAAGACGGGACAAAAACTTGCTCACGTCGCTCTCGTCCACTCCCTTTTTTAAGTCCGCTATCGTGGCGTCCGAATAGCAAAGTTTAGCGGACATGGCTATTGTCTGCGCGGGATTTTGCGTATATGTGAGCAATACTACATTAGGTTTTACCTGAGGCATAAACTTCCCTCCTAACGCTCTTTACTGCAAGCGTTCAAAATGTATTCCAATCTCTTATCTTCGCCAATCAGGTAGAGGTAGCCTATTACCGCCTCCAAACCGCTGGCTTTATGATAATCGCCCACGTCCGCATTTTTTGCGCGGTGGGCGGTGTGGTTGTTTCGGGCGCGGCGGTATATCTCCGCCTCCTCCTCCGTAAGTTCGGGCAGCAGCTCTTCCGCGCTGCGCGCCTGTGAGGACGCCCTTATAACGGACGCGGCACGCAGGTGCAACGCGCCCGATTTGGCGTGCGGCTGCAAGGCGAGGCGAGCGCGGACGAACAACGTCTGCACCCCGTCCCCGACAAAGGCGAGGACGAGCGGATTAAGCCCCCTTGCCTGCTCCCTGCTTATTATTTGCCGCACTTTTTGATAAAGTAGTCAAACAAGAGTTCGTCGGAATATTCCTTTGCTCCGGTGGCTTTGACCGTGAGCTGCTCGATATATCTTTTGCACACCCTTTCCAGGCAGCGGATAATCTCAAACGCCTCTTCCATATCCCTGCCCGCGCAGAACACGCCGTGATTCGCCATAAAGCAGGCGTTGCGCCCCTCCATAGCTTTTACCGTGCCCTCTTTCAGCTTCTTTGTGCCGGGGAGACCATACGCACCCACGCGCACGCTTCCGCCCAGCAGCTTCTTTTCCTCCTCTGTCATCGCCTCTTCCGGCAGTTCTTTCCTCGCAGACGCGAAGATGGAACCGTAATAGGGATGGGAGTGGATTGTGGCGTTTATCTCCGGGCGATTGAGCATGAGATATGCGTGGATCTTGCGCTCGGACGTGGGCTTCTTGCCATCCTTCCATATGGAGGGGTCTGCTATGCTCACCACGGGCATATCCTCGGGGGAGAGAGCCTCGTAGTCAAGACCGGTGGGGGTGACAAGCATATATTCGCTGTCCAGCCTCTGCGCCATATTGCCCCAAGTGCCCTGCACCAAGTTTTCTTTGAGCAGTTTCACGCCGCTGTCTTTGACGACTTGGCGGAGCTTTATTTCCTCTTCCTTAGTCCAGCTCATCTATTTGCCCTCCCTTTCCATGTTGTTTTCCGTATTTATCTTGCTGTATTTCTTCTTATACACAAAACGCATAAGGCGCGCTTCCAGTCCGTTTATAACCACGTTTCCGCCCAGTACGCTCGCGCTCACAAAACATATGGCTGCCTTTTGCAATACCATCATGCAAGTGAAAGCCTCATTTAGCGTCCTGCCCGTGGTCACGGCGCCGTCACCTTTTATAAGGCATGAGTTGCGCTTTTTCAACTCCATGGCGGCGGCGTCCTTACCGCCCACCGTGCGGCAGGTGGGACCCACTATCTGCGCCATGTCGTCTATCACCGCGGGAATGGTCACGCCCGCCTTTGCCACCGCGCTCACATAATCGGGATGCGCGTGCACCACCGCCGCGGCGTCCGTCCGGGCATATACGCCCTCGTGCAGGGCCGCCTCGCCCTTGGCTTCGCCCGTCTTTACAAACTTGACTTCGCGGCTGTTGTCCACAAACAGCATTCCGCCGTCTGTACGCACGGACACTGAATCCCCCTCGCCGTGCAGCCCGTATTCCCTGAGTCTGTCGAAATATTGCAGCACGGATGCTTTGAGTTTTTCGTTCATATCACTCCTCTCCTTCGAATCTCTTTGCGTTTGCGAGTTTATACGCCTTGTTCAGGCTGTAATATATGCGCTTATAGTTGGCAAACTGCTCGTCGTAAACGTGCCTGTTTGCGGGATTGGGACGATATGTCTTTTCCTCTTTGACAAATCTCTTGACCTCGGAAAATCCCTTTATCTCTCCCAAGCCGATGAGTGCGATTATCGCCGCGCCGAGTGCGCCCGCGTTGCGCGTGTTCTGCACCACGGCAAATTCGTTATCGGTTATATCGGCTATCATCTGCATCCACGACTTGTTCAGCGCGCCGCCGCCGATTATGCGGAACTTCCTGCCGCCGAAGCCGTAGTCCTTCTTGAAGTTTTCCAATATCCACCTGAGGTTGTAGCCTATGCCCTCATACACCGCGCGCATAAGGTGTTCGCGCGTATGGCGAGGGTCAATGTTGAACAGCGTGCTCCTGGTGGTGGTGGAGGACACGGGACACCTCTCTCCCAGCATCCAAGGGGTGCATATGAGATAATCGCTGCCTGCGGGGATATGCTCTATGACGCTGTCCATATAGTCGTATATGCCGTTGCCCAACTCTTCCGCTTCCTTTTTGAAGAACTGCTCCTTAATCCACTCCAAGTTGGAGCCTGCCGCTTCGGTGATGCCCACGATGAGGTTCATGTTTATGTCCGCGGACTGAATCGCCGCCGCGCCGTGCTTGAACTTTGTTTCCGTGGAGGAAGTGGCGCCCACCCATGCGGACGTACCCAGATAGATATGTATATCCCCCTCTCCGTTCATGCCCGAACCCAGCGCCGCAGCCTGAGTGTCGTCGCAGCCGCCGAACACCGGGGTACCCGGATTCAACTTCATCGCCTTTGCCGCCTCCGGCAGCAGACCTTCGCCTATCATATCCGTGCTCTTTACGAGCGGAGGCAGTTTTTTCATATCTATGCCCGTGAGTTTAAGCGCGCCCAGCCACGTCTTTTTCTTGGTATCCAAACCGTAAGACGACGCGCCGGAATACTCCGCAACCGCCACTCCCGTGCACTTATACTTCAAAAAGCCGTTCACGTCCAAAAAGTACTTGGCGTCGTTATATACGCTGGGCATCTCCTCTTTCAGCCAGATGAGCTTTGCCACCACGTCCTTGCCCATGATGGGCGTGCCCGCCACCAGCGAAAAGATGCGCTTGCCGCCCAGCTTCTTCATGATGGACTGCGCCTGCTTTTCCGCCCTGCCGTCAACCCATGTGATGTTGTTGTGCAGCACGTTCCCGTATTTATCTATGGGTATAATGCCCATCGCCTGCGTGGAGAACACCACGCCCTTCACGTCGTCCGCGCTCACGCCCGTTTTATCCATCAGTTTTGCCGTGGCTTCGCACACCGCGCGCCAGTAATCCGCGGGATCTTGCTCCACAAATGCGGGAGCGGGATAAAATGTGGGATAAGGCTCCGTCTGAGAGGAAATTATCTGCCCTTCGAAATCCACAAGCACCGCCTTATCTGAACTGGTGCCCATATCGTGCGCTATTATGTATTTACTCATATTCATCTCCGCCATACTTTCGCTTACTATATAGTAATCGCGCCCCTCTTTACGAGAGGCGCGTTGCCGTTTAGCACTTTGCCGATTTCATCGTATTTTTGAGTACTTCAAGCTCTTTCTTCGCCTTGGCTGCGGCGGCTTTTCCGTCCGCCTTCCTCTGCGCGATTGCCGCTTTCTTGTCCGCCTTCTTCTTGGCTTTGCCTTCCTTGTCCTTTCCGTGCTCTTTCTTGTACTTGGCAACGTAATCTTCCATGGGCTGCTTGCGCTCCACGATCAGCTTGAACACGTCCTCGAACTTGTTGAGCGCCTCGTCGATGACCTCG
>CALWRK010000002.1 GCA_944383935.1 uncultured Clostridia bacterium | reverse complement strand
AGCTTGAAGAAAACAGCAGGGCAGCGAGCGCGAAACTGAGGATAGCGGAAAAACTTTAAGGAGACGGAAGCATGAACGAGACTTTGGAGAAACAAAAACAATATACTCGCAGCGAAGGCGCTTATTTCAACGCCGGTACTTCTTATGCCGACGACAGATACGTCGCTCAACGCGCGGCTTACTCCGCCCCCGACCGCGGCTATCCCGTGCAAAACGGCTATGCGCCCGACTATACCGCGAGAAACGGCTATAACGCCGGCTATAACGTCGGTTACGATCCCTATTACGCTCCCGAGAGCGGCTACGGCGAGGCATATCGCGCCTCTTACGACAATAGATATAACTATGAGGCACGTTCGGCAGCTCCCGTCTATTCGGAAGCGCAGGATTACGATCTCGGCGGCTACTCCATGCAAAAAGAGGGCAAGAGCAAGAAAAAGATGCGCCTCAACACCAAGGCGAAAATACTCATAGCCCTTTATTTCGCCATCATCGCCGTCGTTGCGACCCTGATCTTGGTAAACGTGGTCATCGGCGGAAGCGCCGCGGAGGCTACGGCGGAACCTTCCGCATATACTCAGGACGCGGCGGTTTATTACCTCGACGAGAACGGCAACAAAGTCGCGCTCGACGTGCAGACGGACGCGCGTTACACTTACGACACGAGCACGAACGCTTTCGACGAATTCTGCGACTGGCTCGGCAGACAAGTAGGATAGACAATTCATCCGACATTCGCACCGAAGATAAAAAATAAACTTATCGGAGGGGCGAATGGTAAAAATCTCCCATATAAGTATCAGGAGAAGGTTATCGGCAACTGCGTTGCTGGTAACCTTCTTCCTTTGTATTTTGGCAGGCAGACTTTTCTATCTGCAAGTGATACGATCGGGCAGTTTACAAGCGCGCGCCTTTGACCAGTGGACGAGAGATCTTCCGTTCACCGCGGACAGAGGGGATATCACCGACTGTAACGGCGTGGTGTTGGCGTCATCACAGACCATGTACACACTCTATTGCCGCCCGGCAGACGTGGAGGAGGCGGAAGAGATTGCGGACTACATCTCTGATGTTTTGGACATAGACCGCACTTTACTCTACACCCGTCTTACGAAAAAGGGGGTATCCGAAACGCGCTTGAGCAGGAAGATAACGCGGGAAGAAAAACTCATGATAGAGGAAAAGGATTTTTCCGGCATATACTTCTCCGCAGACAGCGCCAGATACTACAATTACGGGGACTATCTGACCCAGCTTTTGGGCTTTACCGATATAGACAACTCCGGACAGAGCGGCTTGGAACTGTATTACGACGCCTATCTAACGGGTACAAACGGCTATTCTTTTACGGAAACAGACCTCATCGGCAGACAGCTTGAGGACGGGCAGACGTATTATCTGCCTCCCGTCAAGGGGATGAATATGCGCCTTACCATAGACTACACGGTGCAGGCGGTTGCGGAAAAGGCGGTCGGGGACGCTGCGGCGCGCTATGACGCCAAGAGCGTGAGCTGCGTCATGCTCAACGCCGATACGGGCGCGGTGCTTGCGATGGCGCAGGCGCCTTCTTACGACTTAAACGACATTCCGCGCGACGATGTGAATACTCTTATGGAAAATTCCGCACTGGTGTCTGTTACGGATATGTATGAACCGGGTTCCACCTTCAAAATTCTCACTTCCGCAATAGGAATAGAAAGCGGGGTGATAAAAAATTCCTACTATTGTTCGGGCAGCTGCACCGTAGATGGACAGCGTATACGCTGTTGGAGATCGATAGGACACGGCAGTCAGGATTTCCGCCACGGAGTATATAACTCCTGCAACTGCGTGTTCGTGGACGTGGCGCTCAGCGCGGGCGTGGACAATATGTATGACTATTTTGAAAAATTCGGTTTGGGAGCAAAGACGGGAATAGACTTTTACGGGGAAAGTGCGGGGATGCTTATTCCGCGCGCTTCGGTAAAGAATGTGGACTTGGCTCGTATAGGCTTCGGTCAGGCGGTCGCGGTCACTCCCGTGCAGCTGGCAAGCGCGGTGGCGTCCTGCATAAACGGAGGATACCTCTATCGGCCCTACATAGTGGAGGAGATAACGGACGTGAACGGAAATTTGGCGTACCGTTCGGGAGCATATGTGCGCAACACCACCGTGAGCGCGTCTACCTGCGAAACGCTCAAAGACTATCTCTACGGAGTTGTGGAAGAAGGGAGCGGTAAAAACGCCGCCGTCCCCGGATACAAGATAGGCGGAAAGACGGGAACAGCGCAGAAGTATGAAAACGGAGCCATCGCTTCGGGGAAGTATATCTCCTCATTCGTAGGCTTTACGGAGATAAACGGGTCGGATGTGGTCTGTCTGTTTTTGGTGGATGAACCGCAGGGATACGCCTATTACGGGTCTATCGTGGCGGCGCCATATGTGGGGCAGATTTTTTCCTCCCTTTTTTCCTATTACGGCATAGCTCCTCAGGGGGCGGAACAGGCTCCCGCCGTCATCATGCCAGACGTTACGGATATGAGTCTTTCGGAAGCCGCCGCCGCGCTTAAAAAACTTGGACTTGATTACGAATACTCCGGAGAAGGCAAAGTCGCCTATCAGCTGCCCGTTGCGGGGACGGAGATAGACGCAGACACTCTCGTGTATTTCGCGTTGGAATAAAATGTCGAAGAAGTGATTATTTTGCGATTGAGGCGCATAAGTATTTGAGTGGATTATAGTTTTATTCGGAGGGATCATGAAAGCGGAAACACTTTTGGAAGGCGTGAAATATACGACCAATACAGATATTTCCGATATGGAAATAAGCGATATATGTTCAGACAGCCGAGATGTGCGCCCGGGGGATCTGTTTGTGGCATTAACGGGCACAAAGAGTGACGGAAAGAGGTTCGTCCGCGAGGCTTTGGAAAAGGGTGCGCGCGCGATACTTACGGATACGCCGCTTAAAGACAATGCGGCGCAGATAATTACGGGAGACGTGCGCGGCGCGTATGCGAGAGTATGCGAGAATTTTTTCTCCAATCCCGCGCGCAAGCTCAAACTCATCGGAGTTACCGGCACGAACGGCAAATCCACCGTGGCGTATCTGATCCATAAAATAGCTTGCAAGTGCGGAATTCGGTGCGGACTTATCGGGACTATGTATATTCACGACGGGTGCGAGAAATCGCCGTCCATGCTCACAACTCCCGACCCCTACGAACTCAATAAAATACTCGCGCATTTTGCAGATTGCGGATGTAAGGCCGCCGCCATGGAGGTGTCTGCGCACGCGCTTTATTGGCATAAGACGGACGGAATAGTGTTCGATATGGGGGTATTTACCAATCTCACACGCGATCACCTGGACTTTTTCAAAGATATGGAGGAGTATGGGCAGACAAAATTTTCCTTTTTTACGTCCGAACACATAAAAAAAGCTGTGATAAATTCGGATAGTGCGGAGGGAGTAAGGCTCATCAACTCTGTCAAGGTGCCCGTAGTTACATATGGGCTATACAATCCGGCGGACGTGTTCGCGGTGAACATAGTCCAAGGGGACAAGTGCGGATATGTGGTAAACGACAGGGATTGCCTTATGGAGATACGTTCGAAACTGCACGGGGAGTTCAACGTGAGTAACTCCCTCGCCGCGATAGCTTGCGTAGGGGAGTTGGGCGCAGATTGTGCAAATATAGCCCGCGCCATGAATTCAACTCCCGCGCCTGAGGGGAGATTTAACGTGTATAAAAGGGACGGAAAGACATATATCATAGATTTTGCCCATACTCCGGACGGTTTGGAGAATGTGCTCACACAGGCTAGGAAACTGTGCAAAGGGGAGCTGATCCTGGTGTTCGGCTGCGGAGGCGACAGGGATAAGGGAAAGAGAGCAGTGATGGGGAAGATAGCATCGCGCCTTGCCGACGAAGTGATAATTACCGAGGACAATCCGCGCATGGAAGAGCAGTCGGATATAGCTAAGGACATCATGCAGGGAATAGACGGGAGGGCAGTTTGCATTGATGACAGGAAAGAGGCTGTGGCGCTTGCCTGTTCCATGGCGAAAGAAGGCGACGTGGTGCTTATAGCCGGAAAGGGCAGCGAAGGGTATATCGACGCGGGAGGCGTCAAAACTTTGTACAGCGACAGAGAAGAACTGTTTAAGGTATTGGATAGATGAACATATTCGTGGAAATACCCTCCGCGGCATTGACGGCGTTCGCCGTCGCGGCGGTAATAGCTTATCCCGTGCTCGCACTGATGCGCAAACTTAAAGCGGGACAGACGGTACTTGTGTATGTGGACAAGCATTCGGGCAAGAGCGGTACGCCCACCATGGGCGGGATCATATTCATCATAGCCGCAACTATTGCCGCGGCGGCGTTCGGGGCGGTTGAGTACTCCTTTTGCGCCGTAGCCTGCTCAGTTACCGCCGCATACGGATTGCTGGGCTTTTTGGACGACTTCATAAAGGTGCGGTACAAGCACAATCAGGGGCTTAAAGCATATCAGAAGATAATAGGACAGGCGGGCATAGCCGTATTGGTCACCGTGTTTTGTTACCGAAATTCATATATCTCCACCTCTATAAAGCTGCCGTTCACCACCGTCGTTTGGGATATGGGGTGGGCGTTTATACCTTTTTGCATGATACTGTTCATAGGCATCACCAATGCGGTGAATCTCACCGACGGACTGGACGGCTTGGTGGCAAAGTGCTCCGCGTCCGGGTTTATCGTCATCGCCTCAGTCGTGCTATATATGCTTACGGAGGTCGTGCCGGAAGGGGATGTGCTTTATCGCGGACAGGTGAGGTCGATAGGTATATTCTGCGCTTCCATGGCGGGAGCGTTAATGGCGTTCATCTGGCTCAATGCCTCTCCCGCCGGCATATTTATGGGGGATACCGGGTCGCTCGCACTTGGAGGGGCGCTGGCTTGCGCCACGGTATTTTTGAAAATTCCTCTTCTCAATCTGTTTATCGGAATAATGTATATCGTATCCTGCATATCCGTAATAGTGCAGGTGCTTGTCTATAAGACAAAGGGCAGGAGGGTATTTCTAATGGCTCCCTTCCACCATCATCTGGAATATAAAGGCATAAAGGAGAGCAAGATTGTCACCTATTACACTCTTATAACTTCGGTTGCGGGAGTAATAGGGTTGATAAGCTGCATGGCGGCGAGTTATGAATAAGACGGCATTGGTAATGGGCATGGGAGTCAGCGGCAGCGGCGCCGCGGGGCTTTTAAGACGCAAGGGCTGGCGCGTATGCGTATACGATAAATCGGGTACGCGTGCGGAAGGCTATGAGGATAGGAGCAATATGCCTCCCGAACAGGCGCTGAGAGGAGTGGATCTGCTCGTGCTCAGTCCGGGCATACCCATGAGCGACAAGATGGTGAGTTATGCTTGTCTTTGCGGCGTGGAGGTGATAGGCGAAATAGAGCTAGGGTATCGCTATTGCAAGGGCGATATCATTGCCGTCACGGGTACGAACGGAAAGACCACCGTCACGCTGCTGATGAAGAGCATTTTGGAAAAAGCGGGGATAAAAAGCTACGCGCTCGGCAATATCGGGGCGTCTTTCAGTGCCGCCGCGGATGGCGCGGAAGAGGGCGCAGTGGTAGTGTTGGAATTGTCCAGCTTTCAGTTGGAGAGCATATCCCGCTTCCGATCCCGCTATGCGGTATGTCTGAATATAACTCCCGACCACTATGAACGCCACGGTTCCTTTGCCGAATACACCGACGCAAAGCGGAAAATATTTCTCAACCAGCGGCGGGACGATTTTGCGATACTCAACTATGACGACGATACGGTTAGGTCTTTTGAACGAGATGTGGCGTCGCGCGTATATTTCTTTTCGCTAAATCAAAAGGTCAAGGGAAGCTATGTCGAGCGAGGGAAGATATACTTTTGCGATGAGAACATCGAATACATAGCCGATACGCGGGATATGCGTATAAAAGGAGAGCACAATATCGCCAACGCCTTGGCTTGCGTGACGGTGGCGAAACTGATGGGTATAGACAACGCGGCGATCGCTGCCGCGCTGAAAGAGTTCTCCGCACCCAGGTTTAGGATGCAATATTGCGGACAGGTAGGGGGAAAACGCATATATAACGACAGTAAAGCCACGAATATAGATTCCACGCTTAAAGCGTGCAGAGCTATGAAAGGCGGCACGGCACTGATTATGGGAGGATACGATAAGGGGATATCCTACGAGAGGTTTTTCTCCTCTCTTCCCAAGTGTGTAAAGAGGATAATCGTCACGGGAGATAACGCGCAAAGCATAAAGGACGCACTGCCGGAAGAAAGGGCGTTTTCCTTTGAGATTCTTCCCTCACTCTACAACGCAGTGATGCGGGCAATGGAGGGAGATGAAGAGAATATCTTGTTTTCCCCTTCCACTTCCAGCTTTGACAGGTATGCTGATTTCGAAGAGCGCGGGGAGGCGTTCGACTGTATCGTAAAGGCGGCGGGATGCTCACGAGAGTAGGGCGCAAGATAATTCCGGACAAGGCACTGCTCGCCGGTACGGCATTTTTAGCGCTGTTCGGGTTGGTTATGCAATACAGCGCAAGCAGTTATGCCGCCCTTAACGAAACGGGAGATGCGTTCTTCTATGTGAAAAAGCAGGCAGCGGCGCTCGCTTTTGCCGCGGCGGTATTTCCCTTTGTGTTCAAACTGGACACGAAGATATATATGAAGCTGCGCCATATCCTATTTGCGCTCGGACTCATACTCTTGGCGCTCGTGTTTATCCCGGGCGTAGGCGTGGAAAATTACGGCGCCACAAGGTGGATAAATTTGGGATTCACCACCTTTCAGCCGTCGGATATAGCCAAATTCACGTTAGTGATATTCATCTCCGGCTGTCTTGCAAAAAAAAGCAGCGTTACATTCAAATCAATGGCGCTCATCCTTATCGCGTGCGGGGCGACGTGTGCGCTTATCATGGCGGAACCGAATATGTCCATAACCATGTGCGTCGGGCTTACCACGGTTATCATGCTCTTTTTGGGCGGAGCCAAGGCAAAGCATTTCGCTTTGTTGGGCGTGCCGGCGCTCGCGCTGGTCATAGCGCTCATAGCCGCCGAACCGTACAGATTGAAGAGGATAGCCGCCTTTTTGGATCCGTGGTCATCGCCGCTTGGGGAAGGATATCAGCTGATCCAATCCTACTATGCGCTGGGTTCGGGCGGTTTCTTCGGAGTGGGCCTGTTCAATTCCCGACAAAAATATATGTTTCTGCCTTTTGCGGAGAGCGATTTTATCTTTTCCGTAATAGGCGAGGAATTGGGATTTTTCGGCTGCATCGTAATTCTTGCGGTATTTGCGATGATCGTGTGGCGGGGGATGCTCATATCCATGCGCGCGCCGACCAGATTTGATTGCTATCTTGCGGCGGGGATAACTGCGGTGATAGGCGTACAAACTCTTTTGAACGTGGCGGTCGTAACGGGGAGTATTCCGCCCACGGGACTTCCTCTTCCTTTCGTGAGCGCGGGAGGCACGTCTTTATTGATGTTCAACTGCGCGGTGGCAATTCTTCAACGCATAGCGGCAAAATCACAAACAAACGGGTTTGACCATAAAATGTATTGAATACATAACGGCTTATTGCCGCTACGGTGTGGAGAGAAAATATGAGCAGATACATAATAGAGGGCGGCAGACCCTTGGAAGGCTGCCTTAGGGTGAAAGCGGCGAAGAACAGCGTCCTGCCTCTTCTGGCAGCAAGTATATTGACGCAGGAAAAAGTTACCCTGCAAAACTGTCCCGAAATTTCCGATATAAGAAATATGCTTAAAATCCTGACCAGCATAGGCTGCGTCGTCACAAGAGACGACGAGGGCAATATAACTATAGATTCGAAAGATCTGTATTGCGGTCAGATTCCCTGCGTACTGGCAAAAGAGCTTCGCTCTTCCGTATTCTTGATGGGTCCCATGCTATCGCGCATGAAAAAGGCGAAGATATCCTATCCCGGCGGTTGCGAGATAGGAATGCGCCCCATAGACATACACCTTGCCGGACTCAGAGAGTTGGGCATAACGATAGACGAAGAGAGCGGATATCTGGATTGCGACGCATCCGGCGCCCATTCCGCCCAGATACTTTTGGATTTGCCCAGTGTGGGCGCGACGGAAAATTTGATTATGGCAAGCGTCTTTACAAAAGGCGTAACAGTGCTTAGAAACTGTGCCAAAGAGCCGGAAATAGCCGACTTGCAGAACTTTCTGAACGCCATGGGAGCCAGAGTTTCTGGGGCGGGGAGCAGTATGATAATAATAGAGGGGGTTGAGAAGTTACACGGAGTGACGTATACTCCCATTCCCGACAGAATCATAGCCGGAACATATATGATAGCCGCCGCCATGTGCGGGGGCAATATCACGCTGGAAGGGGTGATTCCCGAACATATATCTTCGCTTATAGCGAAATTATCCAAAACCACTTGCAAAATAGTATGTAAGAATGATAAAATAACGATAAGAAGCAAGGGCAGACTCAAATCGCTCGAACGGATAGATACCATGTACTATCCCGGATTCCCCACCGATTTGCAGACGCAGATCATGGCGCTTCAAACGATATCGCGCGGCACTTCGGTGATAGCGGAAAACATCTTCGAAACGCGCTTCAAAACGGTTCCCCAGCTCATCAAGATGGGCGCGGATATCACCGTACGGGACAGGACCGCCGTGGTCAGGGGGGTCCCCGGACTGCACGGAGCACAGGTGAGCGCCACCGATTTGCGCGGAGGCGCGTCCCTGGTACTGGCGGGTCTTGCGGCTGAGGGGAGGACGGAAGTGAGAGAAATTTACCATATAGATAGGGGATATGAGGATATGGCGCCCATTCTCAGCGGGTTGGGAGCGAATATAATCAGACAGATATGAACAAAAGAGCCGCAATTTTAATAATAGTACTTTGCGTCGTGGTGGTCACGGTGGTACTCGCGTGCAGTATTTTTGCAGTGGGCGAGGTGCGTACGGTGACCACTGCCGATATTACTTTGAGCGAAGAGCTGTCCGAAGGTATCGTACAGGCAAGCGGCATTAAAAAAGGCGGCAGCATATTTTCCATAGACGAAAACGCGGTAAGATCCAATGTCGAAGCGGCATATCCCAACGTCAAGGTCATCACGGTGGAGCGCAGCTTTCCCGGGACGGTTTCGATAAACTGTATGTTGCGCACTTCGTTCATCGCCGTTCCTACCGCGGGAGGGCAGTTCGCGCTTATGGACAGGGAATTGAAAATTTTATCCGTGGCGGACGCCGTGCCTCAGGGGGAGTATATCGAAATAGGCGGCTACACTCTCATCGGCGCCGAGGAGGGAGCGTTTGCGGATATTCCGTGGCTTTCGGATATAATAGCGGGCGGAGATTCCAACTTTCTGGTAGACGTTAGATTGGCATATTTTCTGCAATCCGTCACTTACTATGATGCGGACAGCCCCTATCTGGATATGCTTACCAATACCGGAGCGCACCTGCTAATATATGCGGAAGGGGATATGGACTATATGTTTTCCGCCGTATATCAAGGGTATCTGCTGGAAGCCATGCTCAATCAAAACTTCGCAATGGCAGAGCGCGGCTGGTTCTATCCCGCCGCCGACGGCGAGGGAAGAGTGGAGATAAAATATTCGCTCGAATTTCCTTTTCCCAACTCCCCATTGTAAAATCGACTTGTTTTTCGATGTATATTCGCGTGCCGAAAAAGTTCTCGCGCGCGTTACGCGCATTATTTTATTATAATATTTAATGAAATTATTGACAGCAGACGATATTTGCATTATAATGTTAAATATGGGAAAAGATATTTGCGTTCTCGACATTAGGTCGAATACGGTCACGGTGGCTTTCGGCTCTGCCGCGGGCAAGGGAATCGTGGATATCGCGGGGATGACAGTCGAAAATTACGATGGATATTTCGACGGCCAATGGCTGAACACAGCCTCTTTGGAAGATGCCGTGATAAAGGCATACAGCAAGCTCCCTTCCCATGGCAGTTTCGACGTGCTTTATACGGGTGTTCCCGCCGCCTTTTGCGACTTCTATGCGGAAGTCGACATGACCGCGATAAACGAAGACAGCGTTATCACTCGCAGTATTGCGGATAAGGCGGGCAGGCGCGGACTTGACGCCATTCAAAAAACGCGCAATGTCATAGAGCATTGCCCCATAGGGTATCGCGTTGACGGCGGAGAAGTCATCTTCAATCCCGTCGGAGTTTCCGGCAAGACGCTGGAAACGTATAACACCTATATCTCCTGCAAGCCGGGGTTTTCTGCCGCGGTGGACAAGTTGACCGCCGCCTTGGGCATCCCCGATACGGAGTATATCCCCACAATGTACGCAGAGGCGATGACGTTGATGGATTATTCTTATCGCGCGGGCGGAGAGGTGCTTGCGGACTTCGGTTTTTTGGAGTGTTCTCTTGCGGGAGTGCGGGGAGAGGGGCTGCAAGGTCTTACCTCCGTAACCGGAGGATCGGCGGTCGTAGCCGCCGACTTGACGGACAGTTTGGATGTGGATTTTTATTCCGCGCTGTCACTGCTGGGGCAGATAGACCTCACAAACGAGTTCGAGCAAGTCACTTATTACAGCGTACCAAAGGACGGAGAGGTGCTGAAATATCGCGCTTCTGAGATAAACGACATAGTAAAAAGCAGTCTCAGAGAGCAAGCCGTGAAATTGTCGCAGGCGCTTTCGGAAGTGGCAGATGAGGAGTCCACACGGCGTATATTCGCCACGGGAGATGCATTTTTTAATATAAAAGGGGCAATAAAATATCTGGCAAAGAGTATGGGAAAGGCGATTACGCCGCTTGCGCCCAATGTGCCGGGATATGATAAAACGCAATACTCGTCGCTGGTCTCTCTATTGAGACAGGCGCAGCTGAAAAGAAACGAAAGCGGACTTTTCAGTCGATTTATTAACAAACTCAGGAGGGTGTAGAGCATGGCTGATCTGATGACGGGAGCGGCAAAGATAAAAGTTCTCGGCGTAGGCGGCGGTGGCTGTAACGCTGTAAATCAAATGGTAAGAGCGGGGATTAAGAGCGCGGAGTTCGTAGCTGTGAATACGGACAAGCAGGCGCTTATGGCATCCCTTGCCCCCACTAAGTTGCAAATAGGAGCCAATCTTACTCAGGGATTGGGCGCAGGCGCGCGTCCGGAAAAGGGCGAAAAGGCTGCAATGGAGTCCAGAGAGGAGATAGAAGACGAGCTGAAAAACGTGGATATGCTGTTTATCACCGCAGGTATGGGCGGCGGTACGGGCACGGGTGCGGCTCCGGTGATAGCTTCTCTTGCGAAGAATAAGAACATTCTCACGGTGGCTGTGGTGACCACTCCCTTCAAATTCGAAGGGAAGAAGCGCATGATAAACGCCATAGAAGGACTGGAAAAACTCAAGAAAAACGTGGATACTCTTTTGGTAATCCCCAATGAAAAGCTGAACGATGTGCTTCCTGCAGATACGCCTATATTGAAGGCATTTATGGAAGCGGACGAGGTACTGCGCCAGGCGGTGCAATCCATAAGCGACTTGATAGCCACTCCTTCCTACGTCAATTTGGACTTTGCCGACGTAAGTACCGTTATGCGCGACCAAGGCATAGCCCACATGGGCATAGGCGAGGGAAGCGGACCTGATAAGGCGATTAAGGCAATCCGCCTTGCGGTGGCGTCCCCTCTGCTTGAAACCAACATAGAGGGCGCAAAAAATGTAATAATCAACTTCCAGGGCGGCAGCGATATGACTTTGAGCGAGATGAATTACGCTTGCGAGCTGGTGCAATCCATAGCCGATCCCGACGCCAACATAATATGGGGCGCGGGGCTGGACGAAACACAGAAAAACAAGGTTCAAGTCACCGTCATAGCCACAGGCTTTAACGATCTGCCTCACGAATCGGACGGCACGAGCAGCTACGACAGCGTGGTGGGCAGAATGGACGACTATGAACGCGAAAACGGAAAGGGCGGACGGGAAAGAGAGCAGGGAAGTCGTACTTCTGCTCGTCAGGAAGCCAGACCTTCGTCCGCGCCCGATTTCAAAACTCCCGATTTTTCGAATATAAGACGTACCGATACGGCAAGGGATGGCTACTCCTCGCAGGGGAGGAGTGCCGATTACGGCAGGGACGGCGGCACGTTGAGGGACAGTTCCTCTTACGGCAGGGAAAACGGGTACAGCGGTTACCAGCCCGGACGCACCGCTTCTCGCCAGCCCTCCGACTACGACAATCGTTATTCCGGAGGGAGCGAGCGTTACGACAACAGGTATAGGGAGGGATATAACAATTATCCTCCGTCGGGCTTTGCACCCAGGCAGAATGCGGGAACACAGCAGCCCGAACGCGAGCAGACTGACAGGCGTCCCATGCCCAAATTCTTGGAGCGCTTGCGCAGAAGCCGCAACGACGATAACGATTAAAATAGGAGTAAATCACACACATATCCGCTCTTTTCGGAGCGGATATTTTTATTCCGTTTGATATGTAAAATTTCTCATTCGACGTATTCGGAAACTTTTTGCAGCCCGTCTAAGTTATAATTCGGATATGGTCATATATGTGGAGTATGTGATACTCGGCAATTTTTTTATAGACGCCTTTGTGGCATATTTAACGCTCACCCTATTAAAGATGAAGGTGTCGGGGTGGAGAATATCGCTCGCCGCATTGGCGGGGAGCGGATTCGCGGCAGTTGTTCCCTACATAAACTTTGCCGCGGCAGGCGTGGTGAAAGTGATCATGCTCTTCATCATGACCGCCGTAATGAGCAGATATCCGTCTATAAAGAGATACATTTTGGCAACGCTCTTATATTTTGCATTTACGGCGGCGTTGGGCGGCGTAGTCATTGCGCTGAACAGCCTGACCGTTTCCGATATAATCAACGCCATGTATTATCCCGGCAACCTCACGGGCGCATATATTGCCGCGGCTGCGATAGTGCTCTTATACATAGTTCGACAAACCGGCGGATATATCGCAAAGAAGCGCGCCACAGGCAGCAGAGAGTGCAAGGTGGTGCTTGTCGTAGGGGGAGGAGAGATAGCTTGCGAGGGCTTTATCGACACGGGAAACACGCTGATACGCGGCGGAAGAGGCGTGATAGTAATTGACAGGAAACTTGCGGATAAACTTATAAAAAAGGGCGCATTGCGCACGGGCGGCATATGGGTAAAGACGGTATCCGGCGAATGCTATCTGCCGGCTATAAAAATCGACAGCGTAAATTTTCCTCAGGAAAAGGGGAGAAGCGTTAAAGACGTCACAGCGGCGGTAAGTAAAACCGGAACTGGCGAATTTCGCGTGATCCTGCCTGCGGGTATATGAGGTGAGGTATGATAAGAAGACTTTTGGCAAAAATATTGAGTGTTCTCAATCTGTACTCCGACAATCGGGCGGATTTTATCGGCGGGGGAGAAGCTCTGCCCGCACCGCTTACTCCCGAGGAGGAAAAGCAGCTGATTATAAAGTTGGGAGAGAATGATGAAGCGGCAAAAAACGAACTTATAGAGCGAAATTTACGCCTTGTGGTGTACATAGCCAAAAAGTTTGACAATACCGGATCGGATATAGAAGACCTAATATCGGTAGGCACGATAGGGCTTATCAAGGCGGTGAATTCTTTTGACGGGAGCAAACAGATAAAGATGGCTACATATGCCAGCAGGTGTATAGAAAACGAAATACTCATGTTTTTGAGAAAGACGTCAAAGACCAGAAGCGAGATGTCTTTGGACGAACCTCTCAATGTGGATTGGGAGGGAAACGTGCTTCTTCTTTCCGACGTCTTGGGGACGGACAGCGACGTGATATACAAGGATGTGGAGAACGAGGCGGAGCGGGATATATTGCTCGCGTGTTTTGAAAAACTTTCCCCCAGAGAAAAAGAGATAGTGAAAATGCGTTTCGGGTTGCTGGGAGCCAAGAAGAAAACTCAAAAGGAAATAGCCGATATAATGGGAATATCGCAGTCGTACATATCGCGCTTAGAAAAGAAGGTGATGAAGAAGCTGCGCAAGGAGATAGCCAAATTAGAGCAATACTAGGGCGTATGCCGATATTATAAGCGGGGAATAAAAGTTTAATATATTGCGCATAATTTCTCATGTTGCGATACATAAGGAGGGATTATGTACAAGGTAAACTTATGTAACTGTGACACAAGCACTCTGCCGCGCATAAGCAACGAAGAGTGCGAAGAGTTGCTGAAAAAATCCGCAGACGGAGATGGCGCGGCAAGAGAAAGGCTGGTTATGGCGAATATTCGGCTCGTTTTATCCATCGTACAGCGTTTTAAGGGAAAGGCGTGCAGCGACGATCTCTTTCAAGTGGGCATAGTAGGACTTATGAAGGCGATAGACGGCTTTGACAGCTCCTTTAACGTGCGGTTTTCCACCTATGCCGTGCCCATGATCATAGGTGAAATACGCAGATTTATCAAAGAAGGCACCTCTATTAAGGTGAGCAGAAGTATGCGAGATATCGCATATAAGACGCTGAAAGCAAGGGAGGAGATGTCGGTAGGCAGGAGCGAGCCTTCACTGATGGAGGTGGCGGCGGAGATAGATGTGCCGTATAAGGACGTGGTGGCGGCGCTGGATGCGGTAAGCGAACCCATATCCCTTCAAGAGTGCGTATACGGAGAGGGGGACGACAGCGTAAGTCTTTTGGAACAGCTGGGAGACGAGCGCTGCTGCGAAGAAAAGTGGATAGACGACATCTCCATTAAATCCGCGCTGAAAGATCTGCCCGAGAGGGAGAGGAGAATTATAACGCTCAGATATTTCAAGGGAAAAACTCAGACGGAGATATCGCGCATCATGGGTATATCGCAAGCTCAGGTGAGCAGGCTGGAAAAGGGCGCGTTGGCGTATATCAAAGAATTCGTGACGCTGTAATTAAAGCAAAGCCTTCCGCATAAGATATGTCGGAGGGCTTTTATGATATCCGATCTTACATTTTGCGAACTCAGGGAAAAAGAGGTGGTAAACATCACTGACGGAAAGAAACTGGGGCGTATTTTGGACATCGCATTGACTTGCAGCGGAAACGTCGTGGGGATAATCGTGCCTGGTGAAAAAAAGTTTTTCAAGAACATATCGGGAGACGAGAGTATCTTTGTCCCGTGGAAAAACATAATCAAGATAGGCGAAGATGCCATTCTCATAGAGTTGGGGGAAAGGGTAAATTCGCCCGCGTGTCCGCGCGATTGTTGAAAATATTTGCATATTTTCATATGGCGTGGTATAATAAAGAAAAAACCACGGGGCAGACATATGAAATGTATATATTGCGGTTGCATGGACAGCAAAGTTATAGATTCGCGCGTCAACGAGGACGGAACATCCATCCGCCGCAGGCGCGAATGCACCGCGTGCGGAAGGAGATTCACCACATATGAAACGGTGGAGTTCACTCCCGTCATGGTGGTGAAGAAGAATGGGTGCAGGCAGGCCTTTTCCGCCCAGAAGGTGAGGCAGGGAATAATGAAAGCGTGCGAGAAACGTCCGGTGGCAATGCAGCAGATAGACAATCTGGTGTCGGACATAGAAAAGCGCGTGGCAAACCACCTCGATCAGGAGATAACCTCAGACGAGATAGGAGAGATGGTCATGGACGGACTTAAAGAGATAGACGATGTGGCGTATGTTCGTTTCGCCGCCGTTCACCGTCAATTTAAGGACATAAACAGCTGGCTGGACGAAATAAACCAAGTGCTTAAAAACAAGCAGGAAAAATAATTTGACAGACAGTATAACATTGCGGCTTTTATAAGCCGCTTTTTTATTTTACGGCGCAAAATTTTGCGCTCGGGAATTGTACAAGCCGTAAAGTTCATACATATATTTCAGAACATATCCCGAAAAAATGCGTATAAAGCGCTTTAATAAGGGATAAAAGGCGGTGAATATATGTTTTTAGGCGGACTTTTTGCACTATTGGGCAATATATTTTTCTTTACGGGCTATGTGAAGAATAAGAACAGTTTTCCTCTTCCGCTATCGGAAGAAAAGGAAAAACAGCTGATAGAGCGAATGTGGAAGGGCGATAAGAGCGCAAGAGATGAGCTAGTGGGGCATAATATGCGCCTTGTCGTGCATATAGTAAAGAAATACTCCGGATACAACGATAACGACGAACTCATATCGGTGGGCTCGATAGGATTGATAAAGGCGGTAAACACATATTCACCGGGCAGGGGGACTCAGTTTGCCACATATGCCAGTAAGTGTATAGAAAATGAGATACTTATGACGCTGCGCGCGAGCAAGAAATACAAGGGTACCCGTTCTCTCTTCGAACCGGTCAGCAGCGATAAGGACGGCAACGAAGTTACCCTCATGGACTTGTTGGAAGACAGCACCGACGTGATAGACGAGGTAGAGAACTCTCTTGTGCGCGAAAAGCTGAAAGAGGTGGTCAAAGCCGCTTTGGACGGAAGGGAATATGAGATTATCAAAATGAGATACGGGTTGGACAATACCCCCGCGCACACGCAGTTGCAAGTGGCGGAAAAGTTCGGTATATCGCGCTCGTACATATCCAGGATAGAAAAGAAGGCGATAGAGAAGTTGAGGAAGTATATTCAATGCAACGGACTTGACTTTTAACGGCGTTGGTGTTATATTGAAAGCCCAAATGATCGGATGACCGCACATTATGTGAGGAAAGTCCGGACACCGCAAGGCAGAGTGCCGGCTAATTACCGGTTAAGGCGACTTAAAGGAAAGTGCAACAGAAATAGACCGCCCTCACGGGTAAGGATGGAAAGGCGAGGTAAGAGCTCACCGATTCTGCGGTAACGCGGAATGCCCTGTAAACCCCACTCGGTGCAAGAGAAAACGACATTATGCGGTAGCCTGCCGCGTCGGAAAATCGCTTGAGCGCGTCGGTAACGCCGCGCCTGGATAGATGGTCATCGTAAACAGAATCCGGCTTACGGATCATTTGGGGATTTAGTATAGGCGGCGTTGCCGCCTTTTTTATTTATCGGTATAAGTGCGCCGTGCGGGGCAATAATTGCTCTGAGGCAATTATGGTATATTATTTGATAATCGCCGCGCTGGTACTTGGCTTTATGCTTCCTGCGCTCATGTCGCTCAGACGCAGAAGACATTTTGCGGTCATCGCCCGCGCGGATGAAGAAGATTTGGATTTGAATGTGGTAACTCTCGCCCAGTCGATGACCGTACGCGACAGGGCGGGCGTGGGAATCCCTCTGCATGAAACTCTGCACGAGATTAAGCGCGCATTTCGGTTGGTAAAAAAGAGTGTAAGACAGGGGAAAAGGCTGAACGAATGTGAAAAATGGCTGTATGAAAACGGCAATTTTATCTTATCCTCCGTCGTGAAAAAGCGGCTTTTGTCCCTCAATCTCCTCCCTAGAAGCAGGGGAAAGATAAGGGCGGTAGCGCTCACACATCTGCTAACCTCCTTGGATAGATGCGAGGTGGATATAGACAGATGTACAAGCGGCGTAAAGCTGTTCAATAAATACGCTCCGCTTACGGAAGAAGAGATATTTTCGCTGCCTGCGGCATTTGAATACTCTCTTTTAAGACATATCTCCCGTATGTGCAAGCGCATAGTTAAAATGCACAAGGCGGCATATTTTGCCGAAAAAGACGAGAGTTTTCAGCCATCGCACTCCGCATTGCCGGGATATACTTATTACTGCAAGTTGTCGGGGAAACTCACGGGAGAAGAGGATATCGAAACCGGGAGGGAGAGCGCGGAAGTGACTTTCGGCGTGTATATCGCGGATACCGCCCTCTTGCTGGCAGGCGCGATTAAGTCGTTAAAGACGCTTGCGGACGTTACTTTGCCCACTTTACTGGAAATGTCCCCCGTAGATGAAATATACCGTTCCGACGAAACCTATCGCAATATGGATGAAACATCCAAGAAACTGTATCTCACCGCAACGGGGGCGTTCGCACGCTATGCGAATATGTCGGAAAGGAATGTGGCGGAGAGAGTGCTTGAACAGGCGCGCAAACGCGAAGTGCATTTCGGCACATTGCTTTTTGAAAGCAGGAAAGTGCTGTACCGCTTGTTAAAAGGCAAGAATCTGCCGCCGTCGGGAGGGAGGAACAGAGCGGCATTCTTTTTTGCCGCGGTATTTGCCTTGGATTTGGCATTGTCCTGTGTGGCGGCGGTATTGATGCCATCTGCGGCATTGTCGGCGGGCGTGTTTTTCGCAACATTTTTCGGTGCGCTTATACCTGTGGAATATCTAATCGTGCGCACATTGGGCACTTTTTTGCCTACGCGACCCGTTCCCAGATTGAAGCTGGACAAAATTCCCGAGCAAGGCAGGGTGCTCACCGTGGTGTCCGAGCTTATCACGAGTAAAGAGTCTGCCGTAAATGCCTTGTGCAATATCAGGGCGCTGCGCTGTGCAAATAAAGACGAAAACGCGGGCTTTGTACTGCTGGCGGATTTGAAAAAGGCAGACAATGAGCGCTCGGAAGATGATGCGGCGGTATTGGATATATTGTCTGAAGCGGAAGAAGAAAAGGACATATTCGTATTGGTCCGCAGGCGCACGAAGTGCGGCGGAACATGGTGCGGAAGGGAGCGCAAGCGCGGAGCGATAGAGGACTTGAATTCCCTTCTGCTTAGGGGAGATTCCTCCGCATTCGAATATATAAGCAGCACGCCGTTCACACCCGTATTTGTCATACTTTTGGACAGCGATTCGAAGTTGGGAGTGGGCGGAGTGAAGAGAGCGGTGGGTGCGGCTATTCATCCTTTGGCAAGCAAGTACGACATACTCTCTTTCGGATGCAGGTACAATTTGTCGTCCGTAAAGACGCTATATTCACTGCGCTATCTTAGGGAAAGCGGAACGGAGGAGTATTGCAGTTATTCGGATTTTTACTACAATTTGTGCAAACAGAGCGTGTTTTGCGGCAAAGGTATATATAATTTGAAGAGGTTCGATAAAAAATTGCGCGGCGTACTGCCGCAAGGCAAAGTACTCAGCCACGATATAGCCGAGGGAGCGCTAACGAACTGCGCCGCAGCGGGGGATTTTGTGTATGAGGACATTCCGCCCACTTTTGCTGCGGAGGCGGCGCGCACGGAGCGCTGGCATAGGGGAGATCTGTTGCTGTTGCCGCTGGCATTTTCCGCAAACAGAGTGCATCCGCTTTACAGATATATAATTTTGAGAAATGCGATAAGGGTGTTCTCACCCGTCGCAATGCTTGCCGCACTTATCGCAGCCCTTGTATTGGGAAGCGTGCCTCTCGCGGCGGTCGTCGGGATATGCCTTTTGGCGGTGCCGCTCATACAGGCGGGCTTTGCCCTCTATTCTCTTGCGAGCGGAGTGAGGCTGAGATATGCCTTGTCGGAGTTCATCTTTGCGATATTAGGCGGGATGGAAGGCATAGTCATGCTGCCTTTTTATGCGACGTCGAGTATTATTGTGGTGATAAAAACGCTATATAGATGTATATTTCGCAAGAACCTGCTTGAATGGCGCACGTTTGCGGGGACGATGCACGAGCCTTTGAGCGCGCACTTTGCTGCGATATTCCCGGGGATATTGCTGCTTGCCGTACTTGCCGGTACGCTATATATGCACACGGCGGTGCTCGTCTACGCGGCAGTCGGTATAGCATATGCCTGTCTTACGGCTGTCGGGAATATCCGCTTAAAAGGGCATAAATGCAATTCAGACGCATTTTTGAGAGGGGTAGCTACGGACACATATTCTTATTTTTCCTATATGCGGGAGAAAACTCCGCTTATAGCCGACAATTATTCCTTTGAAACGGGCGGCAGGATAGCGGATATGACTTCGCCTACAAATTTGGGAATGGGAGTTCTCGCCCATGTCTGCGCGGCGGAATGCGGAATCACGGATATTGCAACCGCTGTGAAGAGGATAGACGAGGACGTGGCAAGATTGGGAAAATTAAAGACATGGAGAGGAAATTTTTATAATTGGTACTCTTCAAGCGGAGAGGTCAAGCACCCCGCATTCATATCCAGCGTGGATAACGGGAATTTGGCGGCGTGCCTGATTACGGCAAGGGCGTTTTTGCGAAGGCACGGCTGTGATTTTGCCGATATCGACAGGATACTGGACGCAATGAAACTCGAAGCGCTGCTAGATAAGCATAACGGGAGATTTTATATTGGCTATAATAAGGACAGCGGAATATATGAAGGGCACTACGATATGCTGGCGTCGGAAGCGAGAATCCTGGCGTATATCGCCTCTTGTCGTAATATAAATGCGTGGGAGAATTTGCGCAGGGATATAATAGGTGAGCGGGGAAATATGCTTGTATCGTGGGCAGGGACCGCGTTTGAATATCTCATGCCGCAGATATTCTTTTCCGACGTGCCGTATTCACTGCTTACGCACTCGTGTGCAAGCGCGTGTTCTATTATGTCCGCATCGGCGTGTAATGGGGTATTCGGAATAAGCGAGAGCGGCTATTATGCCTTTGACGACAGAGGTAATTACAGATACGGTCAGTGGGGATTGGAGGAGCTGGCTTTGAAATCGGGAGAGAACAGATGTGTCATATCTCCCTATTCTTCCGCACTTATGCTGAAATATAAGCCTCATAGGGCGGCTGCCAATCTAAAAAAATTGAAAAAGCGCGGAGTTTACGGGAAGTTCGGATTTTGTGAAGCGGTGGATTATTCCGCAGGCGGGAAGCTGGTTTGCAGCTACATGACCCATCATCAGGGAATGTTGCTTGCCGCTATAACAAACGCCTTAAAAGGGAATGTAATCTCCCGCTTGTTTATGTCCGACGATTATATGCGCGGAGGAGAACTTATGCTGGAAGAGAGGCTTCCCCGCACCGTAAGCGCAAGAAAACCCAAGGCGGACTTTGTATATGCAAACTCGGCAGCGTCTTCATTTTTCCGCACGTCGGACGGCGCGGGAGATTTGAAAGTCGCCCTCTTGTCGGAAGATAAATATTCCGCGGCGTTTACGGAGAGCGGATGCGGCTATGCGATCTATAACGGATATATGGTGAACAGGTGGCGTAAAGACCCTAAGAGGGCAGACGGAGGGTTCTTTATTGTAACGGATGGGGCGGATGAGTATTCTCCCACATATATCCCGCAAAAATCAGAGGAGGAAAAATATACATTCACATATAATACCGAAAGCGCAGAATATGAAAATATAAGCAGAAGTTGTAAAATGAAAGTATTTTTGCTCACGGGCGCGGTAGGGGAAATGAGAAAACTTACAGTGAAAAATTCTTCCGATAAAGTGAAAGAGTACGATATATCCTACTCAGAGCGCCTGAGCATGGCAAGGGAGGAAGAGTATCTGTCACATCCCGTATATTCGGATATGTTCGTATCCGCGCAAAGAACGGAAAGCGGAGTCATACTGGAAAAGAGAGGAAGGGGAGAGGAAAAAGATTTCTATGCCGCAGTGAAATTGCACGGGGCAAAAGATGTGCGATATAATTGCAATGCCGCCAAGGAATACAGAGGTACAGGTTATGAATTTAACGATGTGCTATATCCCATAATATCCATAAAATGCAAACTCACGATATCGCCCGGAGAGAGTAAAGATGTATATATTCTGAAGGCTTTTTCAAATGACAAAGAGGAACTGGAAAAGTATATTGCCGACATGGATGAAGAAAATTATTACGCATACTGTGAAAGATGTGCAAGTATGTATTCTTTGCGCACTTCAAAATATCGCTCATTCGGTGCGGTAAACGAGTTGATAGATGAACTTGCCCCCGTAATGGTGTATAATGTTCAAAGTGCACAAAAAATACAACCATATAATTTAACCTCCCTCGGCAAGATATTCGTAATAGATTATGAAAGAGATTTCCATCTGTTGGAGAGCGCGATTTGCGCAATTTTATATATGAATTTGTGCGGATTGTCCTGCAAACTCTATGTAGTTTTAGATAAATCGGACAGATATTATCCGCATAAGCGCGATTATGTGCTCCATGCCACTTGTGCCGGCAATATTGAAAAGTTAAATATAGTGCATATAAAAGACATATTACAGATAGAATCCGAACTTCCCCGACCTATAGTGTATTTTACCGATTTGCTTTATGGAAATGTCCGGAGAGAAAGCGAGGATAACAGCCTGGGTTACGGCAACGGGCAAGATGTGTCGCGCGGTGCAATAGGAGACGTTATTAAAGACGGTTACGAGCCGAGCCTTGATAATTATTTTGAGGAGAATATAGAAGAAGATTCCCAAGATATCCATATATTTGCCTCTGTTAAAAAATTCAGAAAAGGCATAAGCGAGCATATCTATAAACCGAAAATCGCGTTAAAAAGCGGGTATGGATATTTCACGGTAGGAGAAAACTATGTGATATCTTCGCCTACTCCTCTGCCGTATTCCAACGTTATTGCCGATGAAAAGGGCGGTTGCGTGGTTACGGAGATGGGCGGCGGGTTCACATTCGGCGAAAACGCTTGTGAAGAAAAACTCAGCGTATGGAACAACGACCCGGCGGAAGATGTGCCATCCGAGCGGATATATCTTGCGGTGGATGACAGTTTGACGCAGGTCAATCGCATTCAAGCCGGCGGATATGTCGAACACGGCAGGGGATTCACCTGTTTTGAGGGGATGGCGGAAGGGTTCAGATATCTATTACAGACGGGCATTATCCGCAACGGAGAGTGCCGGGTATATCGCCTGCTCATCAAAAACGTACACGGCAAGGAAAGTGCGGATATTATCTTTGACATGGATTTTCTGCTGGGCAGGATATACGACCCGTGGGGATTGAATATATTCGAGAGAGGAGGGTGCATTGCCGCGGAAAACCTGGTTACGGGCAAGCGTGCATTCGTCAGATGTTTGCAGGGCGGCAAGGTCCAAGTTTTTCATAGCTATATGTGCGCTAAGAGCGGAAGTATATATTATGAAGAAGTTGGAATGGGGAAATACAACGTGCCCTGCGCGCAGATAGTAAAGAGCCTTATCTTGCCCGTGGGAGAGTGCGCCGAAGTGGATTTTTTAATCGGTGCAGAGGGAAATACCCTTTTATCCATGTCTGCCGATGATGTGAATGATGAATGGAAAAAACAGCTCCGTAAGTTTGAGAACATATGTAAAATACGATTTGAAGGCGTTCCTGCGGAAGAAAAATTGCTCATGGAACTCTTGCCTTATCAGGTATATTCCTCTCGTTTGAGCGGCAGGTGCGGATATTATCAGGCAGGGGGAGCGATAGGGTTTCGCGATCAGCTGCAAGATTGTTTGGCGCATATCTATTCCGACCCCGACTATGTCGCGGATATGATTGTCGAGTGTGCGGCGCATCAATACGAGGAGGGCGACGTAATGCATTGGTGGCATCGTCCGTGTCTGGGAGTGCGCACACGGATAACGGATGACAGGTTGTTTTTGGGATATGTTACAGCCGAGTATATCGAGCATACAGGCGATAAGGGAATTTTGGATAGAGAGATTCCCTATCTTCATTCGGCTATATTGAAAGACGGGGAAGAATCGCGCCTGGAAACGGGAGTGTATGCGGGAGAAAAAGGCACGTTATCAGACCATATTTTGCGCGCGGTGGACAGTGCCGCCAACAGGGGAGAGCACGGACTTCTTTTAATAGGCGGCGGAGATTGGAACGACGCTCTCAACGGCATAGGTTTGGGCGGGCGCGGAGAAAGCGTGTGGCTCACGGAATTTGCCGTGTGTGTGATCAAAAAGATCTTGCCGCTCATGGATGTCGGTATGCGGGGGGATTACATCCGCTTGGTTGCGGAACTGTCCGACGCGGTGAACAACGCCTACTTCGACGGCAGATACGCCCGTGCGTTCACTGACGGAGGAGTGTGGCTGGGCAGAGATAATTCCCCAGCGTGCAAAGTGGATATTATCTCCCAGGCGTGGGCGGTTATTTCCGGAATAGCGAACACGGAGCGGATAAAATCCTGCATGGCTCACGCTAAAAAACTGATAGACGAAGATGCGGGAGTCGTCAGACTTTTGGCGCCGCCGTTTGAAAAGACTTTTGACTGCGGGTATATTTCGGCATATCCCAAGGGGGTGAGGGAGAACGGGGGACAGTATACGCACGGAGCCATATGGCTGTTTAAGGCATTTTGCATGGCGGGGGACGCAGAGTATGCTCAAAAGCTCGCTAAAATACTAAATCCTATATATCTTTGCGAGGGGGACGGTAAGGATAGGTATTGTGCGGAACCTTACGTCATCGCCGCAGACGTATATTACAACAAGGACATGAAGGGCAGAGCGGGATGGAGCTGGTATACGGGCAGCGCGGCATGGTATTACAAGACCTATTTGGAAGATTACCTCGGCTTTCGCATAAGAAACGGAGCCATAGAATGCCGCCGTCCGATAGCGCGGGATGTAAGACCTATTATAACGTTTACGCATAAAGAAGCGGAGTTTTGCGTAAGATACGATTACGGAGATAGGGATTGCGTAATTGAAAACGGAGTTATGCTCACCGGCGTTCCCGTGAGTATAGATCGTGCCAAGGGAAGATATGAGATTACTTTCATATTTAAGAGGAAAGAAAACTGACAAAAATGTAGTGATCTGTCGACCAAATTAAAAAGACATTAACAAATGATAAAAAGTCGTTGACTCAGCCATAAACGAATGATATACTTTTGATAAAGGAGCACAAATGAAAAAGAGGTTGATCGTAATTGCGGCGATGCTTATCGTTATTGTCGCGATATCCGTTTCGGTAGCAAGCTGCGCAGACTCTCCGACCATAGAGGGAAAGGATTGGAGATTTTACTCCTTGCAGTATAAGAGCGGTATAACCGGATATTGCGGCGAGGAGTTTTCCGACGAATACCCTTTTGCGATAGAGCGCGACATGGACGTGATTACAGGGAAAGACGGTTTTACCATATTGGATACTTTTAACGGGGAGCGCAAATATTTTGAGATAAAGGGCAGCGAGCAGATTGATTACCGCACAACCTATTACGATTTGATGTGCGAAAACCGCTTGGGATATGCCATTGTGAGCATAGCCGAATATGCGAACGCGGCTCCTGAATATAAGTTGATAGTCGTTTTGGAAGATGAAACTTACACTTTTAACGCTCCTTATGTAATGTAATCAAACTATCGCAATAACATAAAAAATAATCGACAAAGTATTTTCCCCTCCGTTTACTTGACGGGGGTAATCTTGTATGATGTTTATGTGGGTGGGTGCGGAGTAGCGCAATATTTAATAATTGACAGGCTCGCGCCGTTTCCTGTATAATAAGCATATGCAGACATTGTTTGACATGAATATGAATAAAGGCAAGCCGCTTGCGGAGAGAATGCGCCCTACGACGTTGGACGATTTTTACGGTCAAGAGCACATTGTGGGCGAGGGGACATTGCTCCGCAGAGCGATAAAGACGGACACTTTGGGTAGCTGTATTTTTTACGGACCTCCCGGGTGCGGAAAGACGACTCTTGCCAACATAATAGCAAACACTACCGGCGGTGCATTTGTAAAGCTGAACGCGGTGTCCAGCGGAGTTGCGGACGCGAAGAAGGTGATAGACGACGCCCGCAGGCGCAGAATGACGGACGGCGTAAAGACATATCTTCTTTTGGACGAGTGTCATCGCTGGAACAAGGCGCAGAGCGATTGCGTGCTTTCGGCAATAGAAGAGGGGTACATCATTTTTATAGGCTCCACTACGGAAAATCCGTATATAGCCATGACCAGGGCAATCGTGTCCAGATGCAGGATATTTGAGTTTCACAAGTTGGAGAAAAAGGATATGCAAGACGCCATATCCCATGCGCTTACCGATAAGGAGAACGGATTGGGCGAATACAAGATAAAGCTGGATAAGGACGCGATGGAGCATCTGATCTGGGCGAGCGACGGAGATGTTCGCACAGCGCTCAACGCTTTGGAACTGGCGTTTCTCACAACTCAGGCGGGAGCGGATAACGTCGTGCATATAGATTTGAAGACGGCGGAGCAGTCCATTCAAAAGAAGTCTTTGAGCGTGGACGAGAATATGTATTATGATATGCTCAGCGCTTTCTGCAAGTCGCTGCGCGGCAGTGACAGCGACGCGGCCCTCTATTGGGCGGAGAGACTGATTAAGGCGGGGTGCGATCCCATGTTGATAGCCAGGAGAGTGGTGGTGCATTCGTCAGAAGATGTAGGCATGGCAGACCCGCAGGCGCTTGTTATCGCGGTGTCCGCGATGACGGCGTATGAACATATAGGTATGCCTGAAGGGAAAATTCCCCTCTATAATGCGATTATCTATGTGTGCGAAGCGTCCAAATCTCCCTCCGTGGTGCAGGCAATGGAGCGCGTTTCCAAGGCGGTGGAGCAGGTGAAGGACGACAACGTTCCTCCGCATTTAAGGGACGATCATTACTCAGGAGTGCACGCGGGCGGATATAAATATCCGCACGACTACGGCGGTTGGGTGGATCAGCAATATCTGCCTGATAAGCTCAAAGAAAGCCGGTTCTACACGCCCTCGTCCAACGGATATGAAAAAATGCTTGTAAGGGCAAAAAATATAAGGAGAAACAAGGGGTAAGTTATGGCAATGATTTCAGTCAAAAATCTGACCAAGATATACAAAGGACAGGCAACAACCGCCGTGTCCGACATAAATTTCGAGGTCAACGGAGGGGAGATAGTGGCTTTTGTGGGGCCGAACGGAGCGGGTAAGTCCACCACCATTAAGTGCATTACGGGCATTCAGCCGTATGACGGCGGTAGCGTGGAGATATGCGGCTACGACTTAAAGAGAGATCCCATAAACGCAAAGATGAACGTAGGCTATGTTTCCGATGACCATGCGACGTATGAAAATCTCACGGGTTACGACTACTTGGGCTTTGTATGCAACGTGTATCGAGTACCTGCGGCGGAGCGCAAAGCGAGGATAGAAGAACTCGCTGAGATGTTGGAATTGACGGACGCGCTTTCCAAGCAGATAAATACCTATTCGCACGGCATGAAACAGAAGATATGTATCATAGCCGCGCTTGTGCACAGACCTAAGGTGTGGATTTTGGATGAGCCTATGACGGGGCTGGATCCTCGTTCTTCGCATATGCTTAAACAGCTGATGAAAAAGCACTGCGAAGAGGGCAACTGCGTATTTTTTTCCTCACACGTTTTGGAAGTGGTGGAGAAGCTGTGCGACAGGGTGCTCATAATCAACCGCGGCAGTATAATCAGATCTCTCAGCACTTCGGAGTTGAAGGAAGTGTATGAGGATGCGTCCTTGGAAGACTTCTTCCTTTCCGTCACGGGAGAAGGGAGTCTTGCGGATGGAGAAGAGGGCGTATGACGAATTTTCTTTCCGTATTCAAGCTGGATCTAAAATTAAACTTCCAGTCGCTTTTGGGCGATAAGAGTAAAATGGCAAAGAGGATAGGGCTTTTGGTTCTGCTATTGGTGGCGTTTGCCATTCCTCTCGCCCTGATATTCGTCATGCTATATTTCATGGCGCAGGTGGCGGTATTATTCGGAGGCTTTGCAGACGAGCTTATCAATTTGGTATTTACGGCGATACAGCTTATAATTTTGGTATTTTTCCTGCCGTCCTATGTGAATACCGTATGGTTTTCAAAGGACAGACAACTGTTATCGTCCATGCCGATAGGCGGCAGTGCGGTGTTTGTATCCAGGATGCTCATCATCTACATATCCACCGCGCTCATAAGCGTTGTCTTGTCTGTGATCGGCGGCGCAGTGATCGCCGCGGGCAGTGCGTCGGCTGAGGTCATGTATGCGGAACTGATTGCGCAGGGAATCGTCACTCCCACGGCGCAGACGGCGATATCCGGTACTGCGGAATATTATATCATGATGATAGTGGCGGGACTCACGCTTCCCGTACTGCCCCTCTTTATTATGGCGGTCTTGTCCTTTCCGCTCATGAAGATAATCTCCTATTTTAAGCGCACTTCGGCGGTAAAGACGGTGATCATGATGCTGGCGTACGGCGCATTTTTCGCTCTCATCTATGTCGGGTATTTCGCCCTGCAAAACGGTATGTCAGGGATAGTAATAGACGGCAGTCAGGTGAGTTTTGAGATGGTAGGCGCGCTCATGGAGAGTATGTGCGGCTTTACCCGTTACGTCTATCCGTCCTACTTCGCGGCTGCGGGGATGTGCGGAGAGTGGGAAAGTTCTCTCATCTACGTTGCGGTTATAATAGGCTGCGCCGCGCTCACCATTATCGGCAGCAGGGTGTTCTTCACCTTGGCGGATACAAGGGCGGTGGTGAGCACCGGTAAGAAAAAGCAGCAGGAAAAAGAAAGGCATATCAAAAGCGCCGGCGTAAGGCTTGCACTCATAAAAAAGGATTTTATTACATTGCTCAGGGAACCTCAGCTGGCATTCCAGTCGCTTTCGGGGCTGATATTGGGTCCCATAATGTTGCTGATAATAAACATCGCGCTCCCCATGGGCGCGGCAGAGGGCACGGAGGATATGTATCCCGTTATAAACGGCGCCACTTCGCTACTGCTGCTTATTCTCTTCACCTGCGGTACCAATCTTTTGGCGTCGATAGCCGTTTCACGAGAGGGGCAGAGTTTTAAGATAGTGCGCTTCATGCCCGTGTCGGGCAGGGACATAGTAATATCCAAGTTGATACTTGCGGATATATTCTCCTTTATCTGCATATTGGTGGACGATATAGTTCTCCTGTCGCTATCCGTGTTCAACGTCGTGGACTTCTTCGGCGCGCTCATATCCGTAACCTTGATAAATATGGGAATAAACACATTTTCGGTGTGGAGAGATATCAAACAGCCCAAACTTATCTATAACAACATACGGGAACTGGTCAAATCCTCGTCCAAGACGCTCATGTCCATGCTGATTTCGCTCGTCGTGGCAATAGTGGGGCTGGCGCTTTACATCGGCATCCCCTTTGCGGGACTGGAAAAATACGCCGCGTCCGCAGCCATATGGGGAGCAATGACGGCGTTTGCGATAATAGTGTTCTGTGTTTTCCGCATAAACAGCGTAAAGCGCATGAGCGAAGGGATTGAAAGGATAGAATAGGAGGAGATATGACGGGAAAGAGATATATGGCGATAGATTTGGGCGACGTACGCGTGGGTATAGCCGTGAGCGACATGATGGGTATAGTCGCAAACGCATTGGAAACGTATTATAGAAAAAATGACGAAGAGGATTTCGCCCATATTCTGAAACTTATACGAGAACAAAACGCGGGCGTCGTGGTAGTCGGGCTTCCGCTGAATATGGACGGGAGCAAAGGTCCCCGCGCTTTGGCGGCTGAAGAGTGGGGCGGCAAACTCGCCGAGCTCACGCAGGCGAGGGTGGTTTTCCAGGACGAGCGCCTCACCACCGTCACGTCCGAAAGAGTGCTCATAGAATCGGGAATGAGAAGGGAAAAGAGAAAGGACGTGATAGATAGGGTGGCTGCCACCGTGATATTGCAGACATATTTGGACAATCCTCGCAAACTCCCCCTTTAAGAGAAGTGAAAACCGCTTGACGGGCGGGAATTTTTATAATATGATATAAATGCTTGCGCAGGATACTTAGGCGTAAGTCGCGTCCTGCAAGAGGCGGGATACGATAACGGAGGTGCTCAAAATGGCTGACGAAAAGATGAATGAAGAATATGACGAAGAAGAAGACAGCGTTATAGAACTCGTGGACGAGGACGGAAAGTATACGAAGTTCGAACATATCGCCACTTTGGATTATAAGGACGAGTGGTATATCTTGCTTCAACCCGTCGTCTTGGAGGACGATATGGACGAAGACGAGATGTTCATATTCAAGATAGGCACTGATATGGATGGCAACGACCTCTTCGTACCCGTAGAAGACGAAGAGACTTTGCAGGGCGTATACAATGTATATTTGGAAGAAGCAGGGGCGTGCGAAGATGACTGCGATTGCTGCGATCACGATTGCGGACATCATCACGACGCAAACGAAAAGTAATTTTCAAGGTTTCTGCTTATATAATCCGTCTTTCGCCGGAAAGATATGACAAATAGCGTAAAAACATTTGCTTTTACGCCATTGCTGTGCTATAATCGCATAAGAAAATAAACACCTGACGCACAGTTGACGGTAGTTGCTGCTTTTTGTAGTTGCCTTCAATGCAAAACGTCGGGGGTGAATAAAACAAAAGGAGTTTTTTATGGCAGTAGTAACAATGAAAAACCTGCTCGAAGCAGGCGTCCACTTCGGTCATCAGACAAAAAAGTGGAATCCCAAGATGCAAAAGTACATCTATCAGGCACGCAACGACATCCACATCATCAACCTGGAAGTTTCCGTTCAGGAAGTGGAAAAGGCATATGCTTTCGTCCGCGACTCCGTCAAAGCGGGCAAGACCGTTCTCTTCGTGGGAACCAAAAAGCAGGCTCAGGACGCCATCAAGGAAGAGGCTACCAGGTGCGGAATGTATTACATCAACCAGCGTTGGCTGGGCGGCACTTTGACCAATTTCAAGACCATCCGCAGTCGCATAGATCGCCTGAATAAGATCAATCAAATGGAGATAATCGGCGAGTTCGACCTGCTCCCCAAAAAGGAAGTTGCCGCACTCAAAGCCGAAAGGGCAAAGCTGGACGCCAACCTGGGCGGTATAAAGAACATGACCTCTCTTCCCGGAGTTATGTTCGTAGTGGACATCAAAAACGAAGAGATAGCCGTTAAGGAAGCCCGCAAGCTGGGAATCCCCGTAGTGGGACTTGTGGATACCAACTGCGATCCCGATATGGTGGATTACGTCATTCCCGGTAACGACGACGCCATAAGAGCGATCAAGCTGATTGCCGGTATCATCGCAAATGCGGTTATAGAGGCAAAAGAAGGCGTGGCATATTCCGTAGACGAAGAAGAGGATAAGGACGCCGAAGCCGAGGAGCAGACGGAAGAAGCTCCCGCCGAGGATAAAGAATAAGGAGAAGAAAGATGAGTTTTACAGCTAAAGACGTAATGAAGCTGCGCGAGCAGACGGGTGTCGGCATGATGGACTGCAAAAAGGCGCTCACCGAAGCCGACGGCGATATGGAGCAGGCGGTGGAGATTCTCCGCAAGAAGGGCGTCGCCACCAGTGCAAAGAGGGCGGATAAAGTGGCTTCTCAGGGCGTGGTGAGTTCTTGCATAAAGGGCAATATCGGCGTGCTGGTGGAAGTCAACTGCGAATCCGACTTCGTGGCAAGGGGCGATCAGTTCAAGGAGTTCGTGAACAAGATAGCCGAATATATTGCGGATAACAATGTGAACGATGTGGCAGAAGTTGTCGCCGCAAACCAAGATCTTCTCCACGACACCGTTGCCAAAATAGGCGAGAAGATAGAAGTCAGGCGCTTTGCCAAGTATGTAATAGACGACGCTCACAAGGTGGACTCCTATATCCATATGGGCGGCAAGATAGGCGTTTTGGTGGAGATGAGCGCAAATGCAAGCGCAGAGATAATTCACGACGTGGCTTTGCAGATCGCCGCGGCAAGCCCCAAATATGTGACTCCCGCGGAAGTTCCTTCCGAAGAGATAGAGCACGAAAAAGAGATTCTTAAAGCGCAGGCGCTCAACGAGCCCAAGCCCAAGCCCGTAGCCATCATCGAAAAGATGGTGGAGGGCAGAATCCATAAGTTCTATAAGGAAGTTTGCCTTATGGAGCAGCCTTTCGTAAAGGACGCGGACAAGAGCATAGCTCAGCTGCTTAAAGAAAATGGCGGCGCTGCCGTCGTAAAGTTCACCCGTTATACGATGGGCGAAGGTCTTGAAAAGAAGACGGAAGATTTGGCGGCGGAAGTTGAAGCTCAGATAAACAAAGCAAAATCCGGCAACTGATCGAATAGGGAAACGCGTTGCGTTTCCCTTTTTTTATATAGGAGGGAGTTATGGCGATATATAAGAGAGTTATAATCAAACTCAGCGGAGAGGCTTTGGCGGGAGCCAAGGGGTTCGGTATAGACGAGTCTATGCTGGAATATATCGTTGAGCAGATCAAAAAGGTCAGGGAAGAAAACGTAGAGATAGGCATTATCATAGGCGGCGGCAATTTTTGGCGCGGCAGACAGGCGCTGAATATGGAAAAGTCGGCTGCCGACCATATGGGTATGCTCGCAACCGTTATGAATTCCATCGCCTTACAAGACGCCCTGGAAGCGCACGGCATCCCCACAAGGGTGCAGACGGCGCTCACGATCACCAGAGTAGCCGAACCTTATATATTGCGCAAAGCCCTCCATCACTTTGAAAAGGGCAGGATAGTTATATTTGCCTGCGGTACGGGAAATCCTTTTTTCAGTACGGATACGGGAGCGGCGCTGCGCGCTGCGGAGATAAACGCGGAAGTGTTGCTGCTTGCCAAAAACGTGGATGGAATTTATGACAGCGACCCTAAGATCAATCCCAATGCGAAAAAGTTCGATGAGCTCAGCTATTTGGACGTGATTCAGAAGGGACTGCACGCGATGGATACCACGGCGATTTCATTGTGCATGGAAAATAAGATACCCATCATAGCGTTCGCTTTGAAAGAAAAAGACAGTATAGTCAGAGTGGTCAACGGTGAAAGAATAGGCACAATAATTCATTGAAAGTATTGATTATCGCGCCGCATTTTGATATAATTATTTTATAAAGCAAAATAGGAGAGTATTATGGCTGCATACGATAATGAAGACGTACTCCTGCTGTTTGATGATTTCGAAAGCAGGCTGGAAAAGAGTGTGGAAGGTTTGAAGCACGAGTTTGCCGGTATCAAGGCGGGCAAAGCGAATCCGCATATGCTGGATAGGATAATGGTGGATTATTACGGTTGTCCCACGCCCTTGAATCAGGTGGGCAATGTCTCCGCTCCGGAAGCCAGGATGCTGGTGGTCAACGTTTGGGACGTGAGTATGTTGAAGAACGTGGAAAAGGCGATTCTCGCCGCCAATATAGGCGTCACTCCCACAAACGACGGCAAGGTGATCAGGCTTGTATTCCCCGAACTTACAGAAGAACGCCGACGCGAGTATGTGAAGCAGATGAAGGCACTTGCGGAAAATTGTAAAGTGGCTCTTCGCAACGCTCGCCGCGACATAAACGACGAACTCAAAAAGATGAAGAAAGATTCCGCTATCACGGAAGACGATCTCTCCTCTCTTGAAAAGGATGTGGACAAAAAACTCAACGATGCCGTATCTAGGGTGGACAAGATGGTCAAGGACAAGGAAGCGGATATCATGAATGTCTGAAATAACATATATATGTCTGTTTATGGCAAGTAGGGCGTAAGTCTTACTTGCCATTTGAATAGAGTGACTATGGCGGAAGAACTTAAAATACCTACACATATCGCATTTATCATGGACGGTAACGGCCGATGGGCAAAGCGCCGCCTTATGCCGCGCAAGTACGGGCACAAGATGGGAGTGGAGGCTTTGAAAAGGGTGGTTGCCGCCTGCGATGAATTGGGCGTGAAAGAGGTGTCTTTTTACGCCCTCTCCACAGAGAATTGGTCGCGCCCCCAAGACGAAATAGACGCTCTTTTGGCGATGATAAAGAAGTTTGCCGATGAAGAGATGCAGGATTATGTAAATAAAAACTATCGCATTCGTTTCATGGGGGAGTTACACAGATTGCCAAAGGAAACCATGTCGGCGCTGGAAAAGGTTGAGTCTGCCGCAAAAGGCAATACCGGCATTGTGGTAAATATAGGTCTTAATTACGGCGGAAGGGACGAGATTGTGCGGGCTGCGGGCAAACTGGCGGCTGCGGGCAAGGAGATAAATATCGAAAACATGAACTCCGCCATAGATACCGCGGGTATGCACGACCCGGACATAATCGTGCGCTGCGCGGGAGAAAAGAGGCTGTCCAACTTTATGCTTTGGCAGAGCGCTTATTCGGAATTTGTGTTTATAGACGATTTTTGGCCTGATTTCGATAAGGACACCGTGATTGGGATAATCAGGGAATTTTCCGGAAGAGAGCGCAGATTCGGCGGCTTAAAATGAGGTGCATATGTTAAAAAGGATAATAACTGCGGTTTGTCTTTTGGCGGTACTGTTCGGGTGCGTGTTCGGACTGAGATCCATCTACTTTCAGCTTGCGGACATCTTGATTTTGCTCATGTTCATGGGTGTGTACGAGATGTATCACGCATTCAAACTCGCCGGCTATCGTCCCATACCGTCCGCGCTGATTATCGGATGCGTCGCGGCGTTCCCTCTAACATATTTTTTAATGGCGGACGGCATTGCGCTCACCTTGGCGGTTACGGTTATCTCCGCATTGATCGTGTTCACGTTGAAACATAATTTGGGAGAGGCAAATCCTCAACCCGACGGCGAGGAAGGCGCGGCTGCGGAAAAGAAGGGATATGCGCTCAATGATATGTTCGCCACCGTTTTTATCGCCATATATCCCATGGCGCTGTTTTTGCTGTTTTTGCCTATAAACCATTCTGAAGCGGGACTGCTGGGAATTATGCTCACCATAGCCGTTCCCGTCATGGCGGATACTATGGCATACTTCACCGGTCGTGCGCTTGGTAAGCGGAAACTTTGCCCGCAGATAAGTCCCAAAAAGACGGTTGCGGGAGCCGTAGGCGGAGTGATAGGCGGCGTAATGGGCGCGGTTATCGTATTCTTGCTGTTTGATTTCAGCTCGGCATTCTCCGCACTTCCCAATTCCGGAAGTACGCAGATTATCTCCACGGGCAATATCTACGCTTCGCTGGGCTTATATATCGCCCTGGGCGTGGTAGGCGGCATTTTGGGAGAGCTCGGCGACTTGGCGGCTTCTTGGATAAAGAGAAAGGCGGGTATAAAGGATTTTGGCAAAATTTTCCCCGGTCACGGCGGCATAATGGATAGATTGGACAGCATTTTATTTATGCTTCCTCTTGTATATTTGGTATTTGCCGCAAGCGGTATATTGATATGAAGAGCATTGTATTGCTGGGAAGTACGGGGTCCATCGGCACGCAGACGCTGGATGTGATCGCCGCATATCCCGAAAAATTCAAAGTAAAAGCACTCGTATGCGCGCGCAATATTCACTTGATGAAAGAGCAAGCGGATCGCTTCCGTCCCGAAGTCGTGGCTGTAGAGGACGTGCGCGCTGCTAAGGCTTTGCGCGGGCTGGTAAAAATCCCCGTACTGGAAGGCAGAAGCGGAGTTATGCAAGTCGCCGCTATGAGTGCGGATATAACTCTGAATGCCCTTGTGGGGATAGACGGTTTGGAACCTACGCTCGCCGCAATAGCCGCCGGCAACGACATAGCTTTGGCGAATAAAGAAACGCTCGTGACGGGCGGCAGGTTGGTCATGAAAGCGGCTGCGGACAAGGGGGTGAATATGCTCCCCGTAGACAGTGAACACTCCGCCATATGGCAGTGCTTGAATGGAGATAAGGAGTGCAGCGAGATTATTCTTACGGCGAGCGGCGGCGCTTTTCGCGGATATACGCGCGAAATGCTGGAAAATGTCACGGCAGCGCAAGCTCTTAAACATCCAACCTGGGATATGGGCGTAAAGGTGACGATAGATTCCGCCACGCTCATGAACAAGGGCTTTGAGGTGATAGAGGCGATGCACCTGTTCGATATGCCGGCAGATAGGATAAAAGTGCTTATTCACAGGCAGAGTATAGTGCATTCCATGGTCAAATTTTCCGACGGCAGTATACTTGCTCAGCTCAGTTATCCCGATATGAAACTGCCCATTCAAGTCGCATTGAATTATCCCGATAGGGGAGATGTGCAATTTTCGCCTCTCGATCTCACGGCTGAACCGCTCACGTTCGAGCGTCCGGATACGAAAGTTTTTCCCTGCCTTAAAATAGCGGTGGAATGTGCCCGCGCCGGGGGAGCCGCTCCCGTAATTCTAAATGCCGCCGATGAGGTGTTGGTAGATTATTTTTACCGCGGACTTATAAAATTTTACGACGTGCCATATTATATTTATAAGGCGGTGGATAACCTGGCGGGGGCGGATTTTGATTTCAGCCCGGAAGCCATCCGCGATATGGACGCGCGTTGTCGCAGTTATCTGAAAGGTTGCCTTCCCGGGAGGTAGAGATGTTTTTGTTGAGTGCGACCTTTGTAGAGGTACTCGAATGGATAGGGTATGTGCTTGTGGCGTTGCTCTGTCTAATGTTTATCATAGTCGTTCACGAATTCGGTCACTATGTGGCGGGCAAGATATTCAAGTTTAAGATAAACGAGTTCTCGATAGGGTTCGGACCTGCGATAGTCAAACATAAAAGCAAAAAGACGGGCGAGTTGTTCGCCATACGCTGTATTCCCTTGGGCGGATATTGCGCCTTTGACGGAGAAGATGAAGAGGAAAAGGCTGCGCCCGGTGAAGGTTCGTACTATTCAAAACCGCCATGGCAGAGGATAATAGTGCTTATATCGGGGGCACTGTTCAACTTTATCAGCGCCATTATAGTGATAGCCGTGTTTTTCATGGCATTCGGAGATGTACTGCCGCATATAGCCGAAACTCATGAGGTATATTCGGATAAACAGATGACCGTGAGCGCGGAGCAATACTTTCAAGAGGGCGATTTGGTGCTGAGCATAGACGGGGAGAAAGTTTACTCTCTCATAGATGTCAACGCCTTTGCCGACGCCATAGGCGATAAGGATTCTTTTTCTGCCGTAGTGGTCAGGGACGGAGAGCAGGTCACCTTGAATATAAAAAAGGTATATTATGCCGACGACGCCGCCGAAGGAGGTTCCGCTTACGGCTTGGGTATTGCGTATAATTATGCACAGTATAAACTCGGATTTTTCCCTTCTCTGGGGCACGCTTTCGAGTTTGTGGGGGACGTTGTAAAGCTGATATTCACCTCTGTCGGGCAGCTGTTTACGGGCGACGCCAAGGTAAGCGAAACGTTGGGAGGCACGGTTAGCGCGGTGCAATCGCTCGCGGAATTGACACAAATCGGATTTTATGCGATAATGTATGGGGTATGCGTACTCTCCGCGTCCGTGGCCATCATGAATATACTGCCGTTTCCCGCGCTGGACGGGTGCAAGGTGATATTCTGCTTGATAGAGTGGATAAGGGGAAAGCCGATAAACAGAAAAATAGAAAACATAATACACTTTGCGGGACTGATATTCCTGCTGCTATTGGCGATAATATTGGATCTCGTACATTTTTTGGCGTGATATGAGTAAGAAAGTTCGTATTGGAAATGTGACAATAGGCGGAGGGGAGGCGATTGCCGTTCAGTCGATGACCAACACTCCCACCAAAGACGCGCAAGCCACCTTGGAACAGATAGGCAGGCTTGCCGCCTGCGGTTGCGATATCGTTCGCGCGTCCGTGCCGGACAGCCAATCTGCCGTGGCATTCAAGGAAATATGCGCTAAATCTCCCATCCCCGTGGTGGCGGACATACATTTCGACTATAAATTGGCGATAGCCGCCATAGAAAACGGCGCGGCGAAAATCAGGATAAATCCCGGCAATTTGGGAGGGGAAAGCAAGCTCAAGCCGGTAGCCGACTGCCTTAAATCTCACCACATTCCGGTGAGGGTTGGAGTAAACGGCGGGTCTTTGGACAAAAAATACTTAGGGATGCCTCTGCCCGAAGCGATGTGCGAAAGCGCCTTGGAATACTGCTCCATGCTGGAAAGACATGGGGTGCAAGACATCGTCATATCCGTGAAGTCGTCCGATGTAAAAGCCATGGTGGAGTGCAACAGACTGCTCAATAAGCGCTGTGATTATCCGCTCCATTTGGGCGTAACTGAGGCGGGGCTTTATACGCAGGGATTGGTCAAATCCGCAATAGGAATAGGCGCGCTCCTGTTGGACGGTATAGGCGACACCATCAGAGTTTCGCTCACCGACGATCCGGTAAAGGAAGTGGATGCAGCCGCGGAGATATTGAAGGCAATAGGGAAATACTCTAAGCCGTATGTGGAGATAATCTCATGTCCCACTTGCGCCAGGACGGAGATAAACGTGAAAGAGCTTGCCGAAAAGGTGAGAGAATATACAATGGGAGTGAATAAATATTTACAAATTGCCGTTATGGGCTGTATTGTAAACGGCATAGGAGAGTCCGCGCACTGTGACATCGGCGTTGCGGGAGGTAAGGATAGATCCGCCCTGTTCAAGGACGGTAAAATACTCGCAATGGTGCCCAACGAGAATTTGATGAAGGCGCTTTTGGAAGAGATAGACAAACTGTAAGATGGTACTGGAAGAAAAGTTCAAACAGATAACGGAAGGGAAGTATCCCTACATCAGATTCAAAGACGTGACGGTTGACAAGACGTCGGGCACGGTATGCGTCACGCTGTCTGCGCCGTACGAGAGGTGCGATGCTCTGTCTGCAAGCGGCGAAACGGAGGAGATATCCGGCATAATTTGCGACATCTTCAAAGAACACGATATCTCTCTGCCCGTGACTACGGTATTCAAAAAGGTATATTTTAACGCGGACATCATAAAGCGCTTGGTGGAGAAGTTCCTAAGCGAACAGTACGGGGCGTACTGCTCTCAAATTCCCGAAGATTCCATCTCCGCCACCGTGGAGGAAGGCATTCCGATAATCACACTCGATCTGCCCGATTTTATAGCCTCCGCATTCATTTCGGCGGATATCACCGGTTCTATAAAGGATTATATCAGCGAGCTTTACGGCGTGGATTCCGAAATAGTGGTAAAGCAACACTCCGCCAACGCGTTTTACATATCTTCTGCGCCCAAGCTGGAGGCAGCGCCCGTAAAACAGTACTTTCATTCCACCGGCGAAGAGATGGCTTTTATCGGGGATAAGATAACCGAATCCGCCGTATATATAGCCCGCGTGAAGAAAAATGCCTTTGATGTATGTATTGCCGGCACCGTGTCGGATATGCAGGAGAGGGTAAGTAAGAAGGGATACTATTTTCACACTTTCAAACTGGACGATACCACCGGAAGCGTGGAGTGTATTAAGTTTACGCGCAGGAAAAAAGGCGGCGTGCTCGGAGCCATAACCAACGGCATGACTATAAAGGTGAAAGGCTCTTTCGAAGAGGACGGCTATTCTTCCGGTCAGCCCAAATTCATAGTGTCCGACGTCACTATATGCAATATAGATTATTCAGCTGTGGATAATTCCGATCCCAAGACGGAACGAACATCCGTCACGCCCGTGCCCGTTATACCTTATCAAGATTCCGCAGACAGCCTGGAACAGGTACTCTCCGACACAAATCCGCTGATCGCAGGCAAGACGTATATCGCCATAGACTTTGAAACCACGGGCAAGAACCCCTCCCTGTGCAGTATCATAGAAATAGGCATGGCGCGCATGGTGGACGGGAAGGTGACGGAATATTTCGACACATTCGTAAACCCGGGAATCCCGATTCCTCCGGATGCGTCCAGAGTGAACCACATATTCGACGCAGACGTAAAGGACGCGCCGCGTATAGAAGAGGTACTCCCACAGGTGATGGAATTCATCGGCGACGTGCCTCTCATAGCGCATAACGGCAATGAATACGACTATCTTATTTTGGCGAGAGTGCTTAAAAACACGGGTATGAGTATAAAAAGCAAGCTGATAGATACGTTGCAAATAGCTAACGATCTGCATATCCCGGGCAGGCATAACCTCTCGGATTTGTGCACATACTTCCATATTCCGCTGCTCAACGCGCACCGCGCATATGCCGACTGTATTGCCACTGCAAAGCTGTACGCCGCGCTGGTGAGATATGAGGAGGGCAGAAAGGCGTAAAAATATTGTCGCAAACAGTTGCGTTTTGATTGCGGACTTGCTATAATATATGTGCAAGAATAAAGAAATTTATTTGAGCGACCGAGCAAATCGGTCGCTCAAATGCTATAAGGAGGGAGTATGTCAAAGATAGCGGATGCGGCAGAGGCATTGGTGCGTCCCATAGTGGAGGCGGCAGGTATGGAGCTTGTGGAAGTGGAGTATAAAAAACAGTACGGCACCCCCACGCTCACCATATATATAGATAAGGAAGGCGGTGTAAGTTTGGACGACTGTGAAAAGATACACAGGCTGATAGACGAGCCGATGGATGAGTTGGACCCCACAGACGGAGTGGCATACAATTTGAACGTTTCTTCTCCCGGTTTGGACAGGCCGCTGAAAACAGAGCGCGACTTCAAGCGCAAAATAGGGGAAAAAGTGGAGGTTTCCCTCTACGCGCCCGTGGACGGTAAAAAGAAGTTCATTGCCATACTCGACGGCATCGAAGGAGAGGAGATAACGCTCAAAGAGGGCGACAAAACCATAAAAATACAATTAAAGCAGATTGCGGCGGCAAAGCCGTACATCGAATTTTAGGAGGATAAAATGGTCAACAAGGATTTCTTTCAGGCGCTCGATTTGCTTGAAAAGGAAAGGAAGATAAGTAAGGATTCGTTTATCAAATCCCTCGAAGCGGGCATAAGCTCCGCTTATAAGAAGGAAACGGGCTTAAACCGCGGCATCGACGTGCAGCTCAATCCCGCAAAGTACACCATAAGAGTGTTCGCTTACAGGACTGTCGTGGATGAGGTTACGGACGAAGAAAAGGAGGTCTCGCTGGAAGACGCTCGCAAGGTCAAGGAGATATACAATATCGGGGATCATTTTATTGATGAAGAGCTGTCTACAAAGCTATTCACCCGCATCGCCGCCCAAACAGCAAAGCAAGTTATCATGCAGCGCATAAACGATGAACGCAAGAATATGGTCTTGAACGAGATGAACGAAAAAGAGGGCGAAATAGTCACCGCCATCATCCGCAGAATAGAAAACAATAACGTATATGTGGAAATAAGTGGATCTCAGATGGAGGGCATAATGATGCCTTCCGACCAGATTCGCGGTGAGAAATATGCGGTAAACGAGATAATAAAGGTATACGTCAAGAGTGTGCGCACCTCCGCAAGAGGCAACTCTCAGGTGATAGTTTCCCGTTCTTGCGTTGGATTTGTAAAGAGGCTTTTCGAAATGGAAGTGCCCGAAATCAGGTCCAATCTCGTTGTAATCAAGAAGATAGTGCGCGAAGCGGGTTACAGGACCAAGATGGCGGTCACATCGGACGATCCTTCGCTCGACTGCGTAGGCAGCTGTGTCGGTCCCCGCGGAATGCGTATCAATAATATCGTCCACGAGCTGGACGGGGAGAAGATAGACGTCATCGAGTGGTGCTCGGACATAAGCGAATTCATCGCCCGTGCGCTCAGCCCAGCAAAGGCGATGATGGTGCAGATAAACGAGGAAGAGAAGAAGGCGACCGCCATAGTTCCCGACGACAAACTCTCTCTCGCGATAGGCAAGGCGGGACAAAATGTCAGGCTGGCGGCCAAACTCACCGAATGGAAGATAGACGTAAAGCCTTACTCCGAAGTGAGCGGGATCGTGGGCGACGTATTCGAAAACTGATATGAAAAAACCGGTAGTCAGGACGTGTATCGCTTGCCGTCAGGCAAAAGAGAAAAAGGATATGCTGCGCATAGTCCGCGATAAAGACGGCAATATAAAGCTGGATTTTACGGGTAAGGCGTCGGGAAGAGGCGCTTATATATGCGACAATCCCGAGTGCATAAAAAAGTGCGTGAAGAATAAGCTGATAGGCAGGGCACTTGACGCCAACGTGTCCGACGAGGTGTATGAGTACATTGCAACGGAATATGCAAAGTCAAAAAATTGACTCATATATAGGATTTGCACTCCGATCGAGGGCGGTCGTGTTCGGTATGGACAGCCTGCCCAAAGAAAAAAAACGGATAAAGCTGGTGCTATGCGACGCAAATATCGGAGATGCCACAAAGCGCAAGCTGAATAACTTCCTTCAAGGGGAGGATATTCGGTTGATAAAGTGTAAAAGCGGATATATCGCCGGCGCGGTACACCGGGAAAAGGTAAAACTTATCGCCATAACCAATGAAAGTTTGGCGAGCGCAATATTGCAATCGGACGAATTGGGCATAATAACGGAGGTATAAATGAGTAACGAGAATGTGGATATAACCAAGTTTATAAAGGACATCGACGCGGTTTTGGGCGGAAAGGTCGCTCCTCTCCTTCGCAGCGTGAAGGAGAAGCGCTCCGGGATTCCCGCTCTCGCGGAGAAGATTCAAGGCATAAAACGCCGGCTGGTGGAAGCCCAGCTGGCTGCGGAGCACGCAAAAAAAGAAGAGGAGAACAGAGCCAAAGCCCAAGAGATTGTGCCTAAGGAGCAGGCGGAAGTACAGGTTAAAAAGGAGGAAAAAGCTCCCTTGGAGGAGAAAGAAAAACCCGCCCCCGAGCCTGTAAAAGAGGAAAAGAAGGCTTCTCCCGTACAGCCTAAGACGGAAGCGCCCAAGCCCACTGCGGAATCCAAATCTAAGACGACGTATATAAATCCCGAGTTCTTAAATGCGGACAGGAAGCGTACTGGCGGCGTCGGTGAGAGGAAGTTTCCTCCTCGCGATCAAAAGCCCGTTTCGGACAGACGTCCTTCTCAAAGCAGGGGAACGGTTATCGCGCCTCCGCCCGCTCCCATATCCAACGTCAAGGGAGGAGCGGACAAGAAGAAAAAGAGCGGCTTTGTTCAGAAAGATGAACAGAAAAAGGCGCTTTCAAAGCGTGATTTGATCAAAAAAGGCTATGTATATGACGATAACGGAGAAGATGACGGCGATGTGAGGTATAAAAAGCAGCGCAAAGCGCAGCGCGACGTATCTCAGTCCGTCACCAAGATAGACCATGCCGAGGTGAGCACGGACATAATTCCCATAAAGGTGTTCAGCGAGAAGATAGGTAAGTCCGCCGCGGAGATAGTCAAAAAGTTGTTCGACATGGGCAAGATGTGCACGATTAACGACTCCATAGATTTTGAAACCGCAGAGCTTATCGCCATCGACTACGACATCACTCTCACCTATGTCCCCGACGTCACCGCGGAGGATAAACTGGCGGAGATAGAGCGCGAGGAAAAGGAGAATGCACATCTCGTGCCCCGTCCTCCCGTCGTGGCGATTATGGGTCATGTCGACCACGGAAAGACGTCCCTTCTCGACTATATACGCAAGACCAACGTGGTTAAGGGCGAAGCGGGCGGCATCACGCAGCATATCGGCGCTTATACCATAGATTTGGACGGAAAGCCCATAACTTTCTTGGATACTCCCGGTCACGAGGCGTTTACGGCGATGCGTCAGCGCGGCGCACAGGTCACCGATATCGCAATAATAGTCGTGGCGGCAGACGACGGAATCATGCCTCAGACGGTGGAGGCGATCAACCATGCGAAAAACGCCGGCGTTCAGATAATAATAGCCGTCAACAAGATAGATAAACCAGGTGCTAACATAGACAGGGTAAAGAACCAAATAGGCACCTACGGACTTGTCCCCGAGGATTGGGGCGGTGACGTTTATGTCTGTCCCGTAAGTGCAAAATTAGGCACGGGTGTTCATGAACTGCTGGAATGCGTATTGCTTGTGGCGGATATCATGGAACTCAAAGCGGATAAAGATTGCATGGCGAGCGGCTCCATCATCGAAGCAAGACTTGATAAGGGATTGGGTCCCGTGGCGACAGTGCTGGTACAGAACGGCACCTTGCGCGTAGCCGACCACGTCATAGCGGGAACTTGCGTGGGCAGAATAAGGGCGATGACCGATTTCAACGGCAAGAGAGTGAAAGAGGCGGGTCCTTCATACGCAGTACAGGTTCAGGGCTTTACCGCCGTTCCCAATGCGGGCGATAATTTGGTTGCCGTCAAGGACTCGGCATTGGCAAAGCTGGTTGCGGAAGAGCGTATTGCCAAGGAAAAAGCAGCACAGGCGCTTAAATCGGTGGGTCAGCGCGGCAGCTTGGAAGAGCTGTTCAAGAATACAGACGGCACGGAAGTCAAACGCCTGGCAATGATAATAAAGGGCGACGTCCAAGGCTCCGTAGAGGCGGTCAAGCAAGCTATGTTAAAATTGGGCGACGAGATGGCTTCCAAGAACATAGAAATCCGCGTGATACACAGCGCTGCGGGCGCGATAAACGAATCGGACGTTATGCTTGCAGACACTTCCGGGGCTATAATTATCGGATTCAACGTGAAGGCTGATGCCAAGGCTCGCGCCATGGCGGACAGGACGGGCGTGGAAATACGCACATACTCTGTAATTTATGACGCCATAGACGAGGTGACAAATATCCTCAGCGGCATGGTAGAGCCTATCTACGAAGAGGAGATCATCGGTCACGCGGAGGTTCGAGAGGTGTTTAGAATTACCGGCGTAGGCAATATCGCCGGCTGCTATGTCACGGACGGAAAGCTCCAGCGCGGCTGCAAGATAAGGCTTGTGCGCGATAATATCATCATCTACAACGGCGTACTCAACTCGCTCAAAAGGGAAAAAGACGACGCTAAAGAGGTCGCTCACGGCTATGAATGCGGCGTAGGTCTGCAAAAGTGGGGAGATATCAAGAAGGGCGACACGATAGAGGCATATCTGCTTAAACAGGTGAATGAATAATGAACAAGACGGAGAGGATACAGTCGGAGATAATGAAGCGGCTGTCCGTGCTCATCAAGGACAATGTGCGCGACCCTCGCGTATCCGAATGTATAATAGGCATTACGGACGTGAAGGTGGACAGTGAACTGTCACGCGCACTCGTCAGCGTGAGCGTATTCGGCGGAGACGGAGAACAGGCGGTGAACGGACTTAATCACTCGGCGGGATTTTTGCGCTCGCGTTTGAAAGAGCTTATGGATATCCGCACCATGCCCGCGCTCAAATTCGTGTTGGACAGGGGCGCAGAATACGCCGCCGAAATAGAGGCGATATTGAAAAAGATAAGGACGGATTCATGATCTGCGGCGAAGAGAAGATTTATCAACTTATAATAAGGGCAAAAAAGATTGCGATCATATGCCACGCCAACCCCGACGGAGACACTCTCGGTTCGGGGCTTGCACTATATAACGCCATAAAGCGGACGGGCAGAAGCACAGACGTCTTTTGCGCGGATAAGCCCGGAACAAAGCTGAGCACGCTTTATTCCGCAGAAGAGCTCAGGCAGGATATACCCAAAGAGCGCTACGAGTTGGCGATAGCAGTGGACTGTTCTGACATCAATTTACTTGCCGGACACGCGAATATACTTCGCCGGGCACGCATAAGTGCCTGCGTGGACCATCATGTCAGCAATAACGATTATGCCGATTATACATATGTGGAAAGGGGCGTGGCGGCGGCTGCCCAGCCGGTATTCAAACTTATAAAGCATATTTATGCCTCAAAACCCATTGATTCCGACATCGCGGGATTGCTGTATACCGCGCTTGTAACCGATAGCGGCGCATTCGGTTTTTCCTCTGTTACGGGCGAGACTATGCGCATCGCCGGCGAGTTGCTGGATCTGGGCGTTCAGGGGCATAAGATAGTGGAGTATTTTATGCAAGACGTCACCCCGGCGGTATTCGCCTTAAAGACGAGGGTGCTGTCCAAAGCGGAATTTTTCGAAGGAGGTAGTATTGGCTATATTCACTTTAATGCGGAGGATTTCGAAGAAACGGGCACATCTATATCCGATACCACGGGAATAATAAACAGCATACGCCAAGTTGAGGGCGTGCATATTGCCGCGTCCGTGACCATAGCTTCGGGCGGAGAGTATAAAGTCAGTTTCAGGACGGACGAAAGAGCGGACGCCAATCGTATCGCCTCCGTATTCGGAGGAGGCGGACACGCACGCGCCGCAGGGTGCAGGATATTCGGCTCGTACGAAGAAGTTAAAGAAAAGGTGCTTAAAGTATGCAGGGATTATCTGGAATAAGCGGATTTTTCTGCATTGATAAACCTGCCGGCTGGACTTCTGCGGACGTAGTTGCGGTAGTCCGCGGCAGTCTGTCCAAGGTTGCGGGATATAAAGTCAAGGTGGGGCATATGGGGACGCTCGACCCCATGGCGACGGGAGTGCTTGTCGTGGCTGCCGGCAAGGCGGCAAGACTTTTCGATATTCTTATGAATAAGAAGAAGGGATATGTTGCATCCATGGCTTTCGGAAGGGAAACTGATACCCTGGACGGCGAGGGCAAAGAGGTTTGCAGCAACTCTATTTATCCCTCCGTGGCAGAAGTTAAGGGCGCCATGAAGAATTTTATTGGCGAAATAGAGCAGATTCCGCCCGCATTCAGCGCAAAGAGCGTGGGCGGAGTAAAGGCGTACAAACTGGCACGGGCGGGGGAAGAAGTGAAGATGCGCGCAGCGCGAGTACATATATATTCGCTGAGCGTACTCGAAGTCAACGGAAAGAGCGAATATGAAGAGAATGAACCCGTTTACACTATGTCCTATCAAGTCGATTGCGGCGGCGGCACATATATTCGTTCGCTGTGCAGGGATATTGCTTATTCATGTAACAGTTTGGCTACGATGACCTCATTGATACGCACATATAGCGGCAATTTTACATTGAATGAAGCGTGTACGATAGAAGAAGCGCGTACAGCGCCGCTCGATAAACTGATACCGGTGACAAAGGCGCTGGATGGAATGTTCGACAGGATTGAACTGCCGAAAGAACAGATAAAAAAGTTTACAAACGGCATCTCGGTTTTTACGGATAAGTGTGACGGAGAGGTCTTGGTAACCATAGACGGAAGGGAATACGCGTTGGCGGAATGCCGCGGCGGGAAGATAAAGGCAAAAATAAATTTATGGGCGTAAAAGTTTTTGACTATAATACTGGCAGCTCACAGCCGATAGCGCTGTGTCTGGGCTTTTTCGATTGCCTGCACCTCGGGCACGTCCGCCTACTGGACAGGGCAAAGGATATTGCCGCCGAAACCGGCATAGAGGCGGGTATATTCACCTTCGATCCCTCTCCCGCAACAGTCATGAACGCAGACTTCGAGGGCGAGATATTCACGCTTGAAGAGCGGTTATATCGTATGGACGAATTGGGAGTACACATCGCCATTGTCGCACATACCGACGAAAAGCTTCTCGCAACTTCTCCCGAAAAATTTTTGGATAATTTAACAAATTCGTTTAATGTTAAAGCGATTGTGTGCGGGAGCGATTATACCTATGGCGCAATGGGAGCGGGCGATATTTCTTCATTGAAAAGCTATTGTGAAAAAAAAGAGATAAAATTGTATACCATGAATCTTCTCACCGATTTATACGGCGAAAAAATAGCTTCCAGAAAGATAAGACAATATCTGAAAATCGGAGATATATGTTTGGTAAATTCCTGCTTGCCACTTCCTTATATAATTCGTGGAGAGGTTGTCCGCGGCAGATGCGACGGGCACAAGATGGGCTTTCCCACTGCAAACATAAATTTGAATAAGGACAAGTTAAAGCCCGCAAACGGCGTATATTACACCAACGTAGTGCTGTACAAAAGGCGCTATCCCTGCATAACCAATGTGGGGACTCATCCCACCTTTTCTGACTATTCGGAGAATGTGGAAACGCATATCATAGGATTCGACGGCGACTTATACGGTAAAACGATCACCGTAGAATTTATGGACAAAATAAGAGATATATATAAATTCAATTCCAAGGAGGAAATAGCCGCGCAACTGACAAAGGACGTCGGATACGCGCTGCGAAAATTTGAAGATGATAAAATTCGGACCCAGCGGAACAAGTGAAGATTTTTTGCAAGCGGGTCATGCGCATACGATAGAGGTGCCTGCATGGCTTGCCGAACACGAGTTGGACTGCTTTGAATATTCATTTGGAAGAGGCGTGAGAATACAAGAGAGTACGGCTAGGGGGATAGGTGAGGAATTTAGCCGCTATGGCAAAGAGATCTCCGTGCACGCGCCGTATTTTATAAATTTGGCGACGCAGGAAGAGGAAAAGGCGGAGAATAATCACCGCTACATATTCGATTCGCTCGCGGCGCTTACTTGGTTTGGAGGCAACAGATGCGTGGTTCATCCCGGTTCGCCGCTCAAATTGAGCAGGGCAGATGCCATGGATATACTCATGCGTAGGTTAGAAAGGGTGGCGCGCCTAAAAGATGAGTACGGTTACGGCGACAAATATCTGTGTTTGGAAACGATGGGAAAACAGGCGCAGATAGGTACGCTGAATGAAGTAATAGAGATGTGCTCGCTGGATGCAACTTTTATTCCGTGCATAGATTTCGGGCATCTTAATGCTCGCGACCAAGGCGTTTTCTTCACAAAAGACGACTATAAGAGAGTGATAGAATCGCTCATGAAAGGCGTGGGAGAGGAAAAGACGAACATTATGCACGTTCATTTTTCCAAAATAGAATACTCCGCAAAGGGAGAAGTGCGTCATCTTACTTTTGATGACGATAAGTACGGACCGCCATACGAGCCGCTTATGGAGGTGTTTGCGGAATTTAATATCCAACCGTATGTTATCTGTGAAAGCGCGGGTACTCAGACGCGCGATGCGAGCTTGATGAGGAGGTGCTACTATGCCGTTAAACGTTGACGAGTGCAGACGAATCTTGGATTTGGCAAAAGTGGACGGAGCGCTTGTATTTACCGACTCCAACAGGATATATCTCACGGGCTATGCTTCCACACAGGCGGCGATCGCCATTACAAAAGAGGGCGCGTTCTACTTTACCGATAAACGCTATCTCTCCGAGGCGGGAGAGCGTATCTCTTCCGACTATACGATAGGAGAAGGGAGCATTGAACAGGCGTGTAAGCTGCTTAAACGCTGTGCTAGGGTGGGTGTGGAAATGGAAATGCCGCACAATACCTATCATCGTGCGCTGGGGTATATGCATAAGCCCGGCACGGTGTTCGGAGCAGTAAAGGACATATCGGGAGTACTTTGTAAAATGCGTTCGGTGAAGAGCGCGTATGAAATAGAGTGTATAAAAAATGCACAGGCGATCACAGACGCCGCGTTTACGGAAATTCTCCCCTTTATCAAAGAGGGCGTCACAGAAACGCAACTTGCCGCCCGCTTGGAGTATATCATCAAATCCAAAGGAGCGGGGCTTGCTTTCGATACGATTATGGCTTTCGGAGAAAACGGCGCCAAGCCGCACGCCCATCATTCGGACAGAGAGCTCAAAGAGGGCGATCTGGTGACGATGGATTTCGGCGCAAGATGGAACGGATATTGCTCGGATATGACCAGAACTGTGGCATATAAGAGTATAGACGGACGCAAAGCGGAGGCGTATAATACCGTCTTACAGGCTAATATTCGCGGGATTTCCGCTTTGCACGCAGGCGTTATCGGCGCAGAAGTTCAAGCGGACATACAAAAATTTTTCTCCGACTGCGGCATGGATAAAAATTTTACGCATTCCCTCGGTCACGGCGTGGGAATCGACATACACGAGGAGCCTTATTATAATGCCGAGCCCTTGCGCGCGGGACAGGTAATAACGGTGGAACCGGGAGTGTATTTTGACGGCAGCTTCGGTATTCGTATAGAAGATATGGTAAAAATTACACAAGATGGCGTGGATAATTTGACAAAGTCGGATAAATCGCTTATTATTATAAAGTAGACTATTATCGGAGGTTTTTTATGGCTGATTTCGTAATGGCAGGTGATTTCAGGAACGGCGTTACTTTTGAGATGGACGGCAAGGTCTACACGATAGTGGACTTTTTGCACGTCAAGCCCGGTAAAGGCGCTGCGTTCGTACGCACGAAGTTGCGCAACGTTATCTCCGGAGGCGTGATCGAAAAGACTTTCAACCCTACGGACAAGTTCCCCACCGCCCATATTCAACGCAAGACTTACACTTATTCGTACAACGACGGCGATCTGTACTATTTCATGGATCCCGAAACGTTCGATATGATCCCGCTCAACGGCGAAGTGTGTAAAGAAGCTCTTCAATTTGTGCCCGAAAACGGCGAAGTGACCATCAACTTCTATAACGGAAGCCCCTTCTCCGTAGACGCTCCCAACTTTGTGGAGTTGAAGATAGTGCACAGCGAACCCGGCGTGAAGGGCAACACCGCAACCGGTGCGTCCAAGCCCGCCACCCTGGAAACAGGCTATACCCTCAATGTGCCGCTGTTTGTAAACGAAGGAGACACAATAAGAGTGGATACCCGTACCGGCTCGTATATGTCCAGAGTCTGACTACAATATCGCATGGAAAATTATCCGCCTTCGGGCGGATTTTTTTTGCAACTTATGCGCGTAAAAAACATATTTTTTATTATGAGAAAGGTAGTTGCGCGTCAAGTAAGCATTCAAGATATCTCCGTTAAGAGGGTAGGTTCGGTAAATTCGCGTAATGAGCCGGAACTTGGCGCAAAAGAGCGTAAGATGTGCAACACCTTTCTCACGATCTTGGCATCGGCGTTTCTCGCGGTAGGTTCCATCGGTGTGGTTATGCCGCTTCTTCCCACAACTCCGTTTTTGATATTGTCACTTTACTGCTACACCAAGGCGGGCAGAGAGATCAAAAACGAAAAACTTAGGAATATTCACAAAAAACTCTTATCGAGGAAATCAAAAAATCGTACTTAGAGGGCATATCGGCGTGCTTGTCCAAATATATTAAAACAGGAATGTTGGACAAGTTGTTGACAGAAAGCATATATAATGCCGTATTTGCCCGCGTGAGAGAGCAAGATATCACCGAGCTCAGATTGCGCGCGGGTAAGCCCGTTTCATATGCGTGCGGTGGAAAATATCACTCTTTACCCGACTGTCCCGTTACAGCGGAAGATATAGAGAGGGTGATAGGAATGGCTACGGGACATTCCGTGTATGCCGTAAACGACAGTATCGCCCGCGGGTATATCGTGTGCGGAAAGGGATACAGGATAGGGATATGCGGAGAAGGGGTGATGAAAAACGGAAGGCTGTTCACCATAAAGAATGTCACTTCCCTGTGCATCCGTATTCCGCACGAGGTGAAAGGGTGCTGTGAAAAATTGCAGAACATATTAGAAAATATAGGCAATACGTTGATTATTTCCCCTCCCGGGCTGGGTAAGACCACTATGCTGAGAGAGTGTGCCCGCGAACTTTCGTCAAGATATAACGTGCTCGTGCTGGACGAGCGCGGGGAGCTTATACCCGTCCACGAAGGCATTATGCAGGTGGAAACGGGCGATATGTGCGATGTGGCTTGCAATATCCCAAAAATAACGGCATACGCCACGTTAGTGCGCACCATGCGCCCGGATATAATAATCACCGACGAAGTTTTCGGAGCAGAGGAAGTCAGGTCAATCCTGGACATATCGCGGTGCGGGGTGTATGTATTCGCGTCCCTTCACGCCGCAGGCATAAACGATATATTTTCCGACGAAACTTACTCGCCGCTGTGCAAGGTTATGAGATACTTTGTCGTCCTTGGCGCAATAGGCAAGGTGAGCGCAATATACGACAGGGGGCGAAGGAATGCTTGAATTGGTGATAGGAGGAATACTCTTTGCCTGCTTTGCCTACACGGGTATGGGGATCCGCGCATATTACCGCAGGCGTAAAGAACTTTTTAAGCAATATGCCGGATATTTAGACTATCTGCAAGAAGATATAGGCTTTCTCAAAACTCCTCTTGCGGAGAGTACGGGGGAGTATTGCAAGGGCAAGAAGGGCGATTTTATAAAGATATTGCTCACCTATAAAAAAATGCTGGAAGAGGGGCGATTGGACAGGGAGGACTTTGACAAGATGCTATCTTCTCCCTACATAGACAAACGGCAAAAAAGAGAGATGGAAAGCGTATTTTACGGGCTGGGAAAGGTGGACTCTGATACCCAGTTGGAGAATTTAAGAAAAGCTAGGGCGGCGGCAGAAGCACCTATGAACTTTTATAAACAAAAATACGACACGACCGGCATATTGGCATTCAAGCTGGGCGTGGTGCTGGGGATCGCAGCCATGATACTTGCCGCATAGGAGGGGAAATGGAGATAGATGCTATATTCAAGATCGCGGGCGTAGGCATACTCACCGCCATAATAAACGTCATACTCAAAAAGAGTGACAAGGACGAGATAGCCACTTTTGTCACCTTGGCGGGACTTATCATAGTGCTGGTGATGATATTGGATATGCTGGGCGGACTCTTTGACAGCTTGCGCTCCTTGCTCAATCTGTACTGATGGATATAGTAAAGGTGATAGGAATAGGCATAGTGGGGGCAGTGTCTGCGCTCATATTGAGGCACACCCGCAGCGAATACGCGCCCATGGCTGTGATAGCGGCGGGAATAGTGATATTGATAATAACTCTCTCCGCTCTATCCGACGTCATAGTGGCGTTTGAAGAGATTGTGGACAAGACCAATCTAAACAGATCGCTATTTACTTCCCTGTTAAAGATAATAGGGATAGGCTATCTTACCGAGTACTCTGTAAGCCTATGCAACGACATGGATGCGGCTTCTATCGGGAAGAAGATATCTTTGGCGGGAAAGATAACCATCTTTCTCACAGCAATGCCCATAGTGACCGGGCTAATCAAATCCATCGCGGCGCTCATATCATGAAAAAGTATATTCTATTGTCAATCATAATACTTTTCCTCGTTACTTTCTCCACTTTTACAGCGGTCGCGGAAGATAATGCCGCAGGCAATGACGCCGTACAAGAGTTGGAAGACAAGGTGCATGAGAGTTTGGACGCCATAGACTTTTCCGCTTTGGAGGAGTGGGCGGAGGAGTACGGGGCGAACGCTACATTTTCTCAAAGCGTAAAAGATATGGTAAATTCTGTGCTGGACGGAGAATTTTCCGCGGGGGCGGAGCAATTTTTTTCCGTAATAACCGACGCGATCACCGGCGGCATAAAGAGGATTGTGCCCGCATTTGCGGCGATATTCGCCATAGCCGTTATGACGAGTATGATGCAGGGGCTTTCTTCGGGATTTTTGCGAGACAACACGCGCGAAATAGTGCATTTTGCCTGTTATGCAGCGATAATAGTGATTTTATCGGTACAGATAACATCCGTAATTGTGCAGGTAAAGGAAACGATATCGGGTATGAATTCTCTCATGCAGGCGGTATTTCCCGTTCTTTTGGCGCTTATCACCGCTCTGGGATCGTCCACCGCCGCGGGAGTGTATTCTCCGCTAATGGCAATCCTCTCCACGGCGATAGGTTCCGTAATAACCTCCGTAGTGTTACCGTGTTTTGTGGCAGCAGTCGTATTGAGTATAGTGGGAAATATCTCATCCGGCATAAAATTGGGCAGACTGACCAAATTCTTCAAATCCGCCGCCGTATTTATTCTGGCGGGGGCTTTTTCCCTGTTCGCCGGCTTTCTCACCATTCAGGGGCTGGTGGGAGGACTTGCCGATTCCATATCCATAAAAACGGCTAAGTTTGCCGTCCAGAGCTATATTCCCATATTGGGAGGCTATCTCTCCGACGGGCTGGATTTGGCTTTGACCGGCATTATTCTTATAAAAAATTCGCTCGGGATGGTCAGCGTTATGCTGTTGGTTGCGGCTGTGGCGGTACCTATAATACACACGGCAATGTTTACTCTTGGATTAAAACTTACGGCGGGGTTGTGCGAGCCCATCTGTTCGGACAAGAGGATAAGCGATTTACTCTACGGGGTGTCAAAAAACACCAATTTGCTTACGGCGGCGCTGGCTGGAATGGCGTTTATGTTCGTGATAATCGTAATGCTTGTCATAGGCACTTGCAATGCGGGGGTATTATGAGTGGGTGGATAATGGGAATCGTGGGCGTTATAGCTTTGGCGACTTTGGCGGACATTCTGCTTCCGGAAGGGGAAACCGCGAAATATATCAAAGGATTTTTGGCTGTGTTCGTTGTGGCTGCGATAGTTGCGCCCATTCCGCTGTTTTTGAGCGGAGAATGGGACTTGGAGCAAGTGATACGACAGAACGACATCGTCGCCGACGAAGAACTGCTGGACAAACTTGAAGAGATAACGGGCGAGCAAGCCGCAATAAATGGAGAAAGATATGTCATACCTGAAAATTCGGCAAATATATATATTACAGAAAGCGATATATACTGCTTGTCATGCGAGTGCGAGGACGTGAAATGAAGGGTAAATTCAAGGCATTTGCGGAAAAACTGAAGACGATAAAACATATTGAACTTATCGTGTTGGCAGGCGTGATATGTATTGCGCTTTTGGTATGGTTGGGAATAAGCGAAAAAGATGAGGGGGGATTGACGTCGCCCACATATTCGGAAAGCGCGAGTATCACCGAGGAAGAAGAGCGGCTTCAATCGCTTTTGGAGAGCATAAGCGGAGTGGGGGAGTGTTCCGTAATGATAACTTATTCGCAAGACGGAACTGCGGAAGGCGTGGTTGTGTCTGCCCAAGGCGCAGACGACATGAAGATAAAATTGAAGATTATAGACGTTGTGTGCACTCTTTTGGATGTGGACGGCGGGAAGATAAAGGTATATAAGAAAAATTAACAACCCAACGGAGGTAATATATGAAAACTAAAAAACTTTCGGCAAACGCAAAGAAGGTGATCGTGCTGTGCTCGATGGTGGCGCTGCTCATCGTGACGGGAACGCTCAACTTCGTACTCAATGACAAGCTGACCCAGCCCGGCTCGGACGGCACGGTGGTGTCCACTTCCGAAACCTTTTTCACATCGTGCAGGGCAGAGCGCGAAACCGCCAGAGCGGAAGAATTTTCTCTGCTGGACGCAATACTCACTTCCGATACGTCTACCGAAGAACTGATAGCGTCCGCCAATGAAAAGAAGCTGGAACTTATCGACACCATAGAGAGGGAACTCGTGCTTGAAGGACTTGTAAAAGCGCAGGGATTTGAAGACGCCGTCGTCACCATGAGCGAGGACAACATAAACATAGTCGTATCTCAGAGCGAGCTCACTTCCGAGCAAGTGTCGGCAATACTTTCAGTGATACTGGAAGAAACAGAATATAACGCAACGCAGGTGGTCGTGGTACCTTACTCCGAGGAATGAGCACAAACAGTTGAAATTTCTTTTTGTATGTGCTAAACTTATTACAATAAGGGTATAATTATTATAATACTACCCGAGAGAGGAAATATGACAAGCAGCAATAAGCAGGATCTGTCCAATAAAGATACTTATCAAAGCGTGATATCATCCATAGCGTGCGGCGTGGCTTCTCAGGTGGAAGGAGTGGCGTCTGTGTCCTATGAGGTGGGATACAACGGTCCCACGTTCACCCCTTCGCGCAAGAAGAGAACGAGCGCCATCACCGTGTCCTTGGCGGACGACAAGGCGGTTATAGACATCGCCGTAAACGTCTACTACGGGTATGTGATTCCGCAGGTGGTATGCGATATGCAGGAGAAGATCAAACAGGCTGTGGAGGAATCCACTTACTACAAAGTGAAAGCTATCAACGTATTTGTCGCGGGCGTGGTTTTCAATGATTGATATCCTCGCTGCCGCAATAGCGGCGGCGGGGCTTTTTATACATGAGAGGTCTATATGAGTAGAAGATTGGCAAGAGAAGGAGCATATAAACTTATATTCGAGTATCTCTTTTCCAAGGACAGAGACGGCGGCAGTTTCGATATGGTATGTTGCCAGGACGGCATGACGCAGGCAGATAAAGAATACCTTTCCAAGGTGTATTTCGGCGTTGTGGACAACTATGACGAGATAGTCAGGCTCATCTCCGAAAGCACTACGGGATTTAATCCCGACAGGTACTTCAAACCCGATTTGGCGGCGTTGCTTTTAGCGGCATACGAGATGAAATATATGCCCGATATTCCCACTCCGGTGTCTATAAGCGAGGTTTTGGAATTGGTGAAGCGCTATTCTACGGAGGGTAGTGCGTCCTTTGTAAACGGCGTGCTTGCCGGCGTGGATAAAAAATTAAAGGAGTAGCATATGCAACTTATAAGCGGAAAGGCGGTATCGGCGGATATCAGAGAAAAATTGGCGCAAGAGAATGCGGATTTTGAAAGAGAATTCGGCAGAGCGCCCGCATTGGCGGTGATAATAGTGGGTGACGATCCGGCGTCGCATACCTATGTGAACAACAAGATTAAAGGCTGTGCACAGGTGGGATTTCGCTCTATATGTCAAAAATACGAGAATGGTACGCCGCAGGAAGAGATAGCTTCATACATAAGATCTCTTGCGGAAGACGACAGCGTGGACGGAATTTTGGTGCAACTCCCTCTGCCCAAGGGTTATGACGAGAAATACTTGCTTTCCCTCATCCCGGACAGTAAGGATGTGGACGGATTCAGTCCCGCCAATACGGGCTTGCTGTCTATGAACAGCCCCAATACCGTGTCCTGCACGCCGCTGGGTATTATGCACCTTTTGAAGTCCACTGGAGTGGAGTTGAAAGGGAAGGACGCCGTGGTGATAGGCAGAAGCAACACCGTAGGCAAGCCCATGGCAATGCTCTTGTTAAATGCCGATTGCACGGTGACCGTGTGCCACAGCAAGACCGTGAATTTGGCTGAATATACCCGCAAGGCGGATATCGTCGTTGTGGCGATAGGCAGACCCAAGTTCTTAAAGGGCGACATGGTAAAAGACGGCGCCATAGTCATAGACGTGGGCATAAACAGAGTGGACGGCAAACTTGTGGGAGATGTGGATTTTGACGAAGTTGCTCCCCGCTGTTCGTATATAACTCCCGTGCCTGGGGGAGTGGGGCCGATGACCATAACCATGTTGCTGGCGAACACATTGAGCGCGGCAAGGCATAGACTTGAAAAATGAATAACAACGTTCTGAGCGTAACCGTCTTAAACGGATATATAAAAGGGGTTTTTGCGGCGGAGGAGATGCTCCACGACATATCCGTATGCGGAGAAGTGAGCGGTTTCGGACTCAGGGGAACAAACGCGTTCTTCGATTTGAAAGACGAAACGTCCAAGATAGCCTGTTCGTGTTTCGGCATGAAAAACATATATATCCCCAAGAACGGGGAGAGCGTCATCGTGTTCGGAAGCGTGGATTATTGGCACAAGATGGGCAAGCTGTCTTTCGTGGTGCGCAGCATAAAACCGTTGGGAGAAGGCGCACTCGCCATCAAACTCGAAATGTTGAAAAAGCGTTTGCGCGAAGAAGGATATTTTGACGATGCGCACAAGCGTCCCATACCAAAATATCCCAAGCGGGTGTGCGTTTTGACCTCACTCTCCGGCGCAGTAAGACGTGATATAGTCACCACGATGAGGGCGAGAAACACCTACACCGACATAGATCTCGCCGACGTGCCCGTACAGGGGACGCAAGCTGCGGCAAAGATATGCGACGCGCTCGCTCTTGCGGATAAGCAGGGGTACGACGTGATAGTCATCGCAAGAGGAGGAGGCTCCATGGAGGAGTTGATGCCTTTTAATGACGAGGGGCTGGTAAAGGCGATATACGCCGCCAAGACGCCCGTGATCTCCGCAGTGGGACACGAAACGGATTACACCCTTTGCGACATGGTTGCGGACGAGCGCGCTCCCACTCCCACCGCAGCAGGACAGATGCTTGCGTTCGACGCAAACGAGCTTATGGCTTATATCGACGATACAATATACTCGTGTAAGCGATATCTTGAAGATAAAATATCGCGTATGCGTTCGGATCTGCATCAGCTTTGTATGCGCATGAGTTCACGCTCGGGCGGGCGGATTGCCTCCGCAAAGTCGGATATACTCGGTATTTCCTCCTCTATGGCATATTCAATAAAAGCGTTGCTTGCAAAGCGCAAATCGGACGTAGAGGCGCAGGTGATAAAGCTGAATATGTTAAATCCCGAGAATATGCTAAAACGTGGGTATTTCATAATACACAATAAGGACGGAGAAGTAAACCGCATATCGCGGCTGAGCGCAGGAGAGGAGATAACTTTGACCGGCGCGGACGGCAGGGCGAGTGCGGTCGTAAGAGAGGTGAAAAATGACGTTTGAACAAAGTTTGAAAAAGCTGGAACAGATAGCCGAGAAAATGGAGGATAAGGATACCTCCTTGGATGAAGGTTTGAAATTGTTCGACGAGGGAGTGCTTCTAGCTCAGGAGTGTATGAAAAAGCTGGAAGAAAGTTCGGGAAAGGTGACTGAGCTTACCGCTCGGCTGGAAAAATTGCGCGTTACAGAGGGAGAAAAGCAAGGTGAATAGCCTCGAATTTTACAGACAGCGCTTTGAAAAGCGGCTAAGCGAGTATCTCACAGCGTATCCCGTCAAATACTCTCCCGTGTGGGATGCAGTGGTGTACGCCGTGTCCGCCGGAGGAAAGAGGGTGCGCCCCGCCTTGGCTTATATGGGTGCACGCATGGCCAGAGGAGAGTTTGAAAAGGCGGATAAAGTGGCGTTGGGAGTGGAGTTTATTCACAACTATTCTCTCATACACGACGATTTGCCCTGTATGGACGACGACGATCTGCGCCGCGGACGTCCCACTGTGCACAAGGCTTTCGGAGAGGGGATCGCCGTCCTGGCGGGCGACGCCCTCTTGAATATGGCTTTTGAGTGCGTAGGAGGAGAGGGGGATACCTCGCGATATATAGCCGCCATGTCGGGAATGCGTGGCATGGTGGGCGGTCAGTGCTTGGATTTGGCAAATACGGGCGGCGCGGGCGTAGAGGGAGCGGACAAGTTGGACGAGATAAACAGCTTAAAGACCTCCGCTTTGTTCAAGGCTGCGCTCGTGGGCGGAGCCATGATATGCGGTGCGGACGATAAGCTGTGCTCAGCGCTGGAAAATTTCGCCGACGGATTGGGAAAAGTCTTTCAGATAGTGGACGATCTTTTGGACGTCCTGTCTGATTCCGATGCGCTGGGAAAGAGCGCAGGTCAGGACGAAAAGAACGGAAAAGTCACCTATGTGTCCCTTTTGGGCGTGGAACAGGCGCGTAAAAGGGTGGTTGAGATAAATGAAGAGAGTAAGCGCACTCTCATGCCATATGGCGAAGCTGCCGATGAACTTATTGCTTTGGCAGACAAGTTGGCAGATAGGGTGAGATAGTATAAACGTAATATCCCGCAAATATAATAAATTATGCGGGATAACAGGTGTAGACCTACTGGTAAAGTAAAGCAAAAAAAGGTGCGTTCCACCGCAACTGCGTGGGCGTTGAAGATAATGCCGATAACTTTCTGCCTGTCCTTGGCAAGCAGCTGGTTTTCCCAGGCGGTGACCACGTTCACAGACTTGACGGCGTCGGTAATGTTGCTGCTGTTTATGATGCTCGTTTCCGTAGTATTCGACGGGATTGGAGTATCGGTTACTTCGTGCGATAAAGTCGCGGTAAAAAAACTTTTGCAATATGACGCAAAGCGTGCTAAAATAGCATTGGGGCTTATTGCCAACGCCGAAAAGGTGAACAGCGTATGCGCCGACGTTATAGGCGACATATGCGGGGTGCTCAGCGGAGCTTGCGGAGCGGTGTTGGCTGCCGACCTTGTTTCGCAGACGAATACGGGAGGAACGTGGCTTCCCACACTTACCTCGGCGGTGGTTGCTGCGGCGACAGTGGGCGGTAAGGCGTTGATGAAGGGTATAGCCGTAAAAAATGCGGACAAGTATGTGGTGCAGACGGCAAAGGCACTGTCTGTGATATATAAACCAAAGGACAAGAAAAAGAAGGGATTGCGCAAATGAGTAAGTTGTTGGATCAGGTAAATTCACCTAAGGATATCAAATCTTTCGATGTGCCTCGGCTGCAAGAGCTGGCACGGGAGATCCGCGATTGCATACTCGACGTGGTACTTAAAAAAGGAGGACATCTTTCTTCCAATCTGGGTGTTGTGGAGCTCACAATAGCCCTGCATTATGTGTTCGATTTTGACAAAGACAGGCTCATATTGGACGTGGGACATCAATGTTATGCGCATAAAATTCTCACGGGCAGAAAGGATAACTTCGGTACTCTGCGCAGCAAGGGTGGGATAGCGGGGTTTCCAAAACGCGAAGAGAGCATATATGACGCCGCAAATACGGGACATTCTTCCACATCCGCGTCCCTTGCCTGCGGAATGCTTCGCTACGGACACGACGGCGCTCAGATAGTGGCGCTGATAGGCGACGGAGCTATGACGGGCGGATTGGTGTACGAAGCCTTCAACGACGTAAAGACGATAGGCAAAAAATTTATCGCCGTAATCAATAATAACGATATGTCCATCTCTAAAAATGTAGGCAGTGTGGCGGAATATCTGCGCGATCTGGATTCGATTAGGCAGCCTTTCCGCGAATACGGCATAAAATACTACGGTTCGGTGGACGGGCACAATCTGCAAGATTTGATAAAGGCGTTCACATATGCGCGCGACTGCAAGAACAGCATAATAATAAACGTGCATACGCAAAAGGGCAAGGGGTATGAAGAGGCGGAGAAATTCCCCGATAAATATCACAGCTATTCGCCCTCCCATTCCGACGGTATGTCGTTCAGTTCCTGCGTGGGCAAGAAATTGCTCGAAATAGCCAAAAAAGATAAAAGAGCGTTCGCCATCACCGCCGCTATGGCTGACGGTACGGGTTTGGATTATATCAGAAGGGAATTGCCGGGGCAGTTTGTGGACGTAGGCATAGCCGAAGAGCACGCCTTGTGTATGGCAAGCGGTATGGCTATTAGCGGAGCCAAGCCTTATTTTGCAGTATATTCCTCTTTTTTACAACGCGCCTATGACCAAATAATACACGATATGTGTCTGAATGACTGTGCCATAACCCTGTGTATAGACAGGGCGGGACTCGTAGCTGGAGACGGGGAGACGCATCAGGGCGTATACGATTTGTCCTATCTGCGCAGCGTGAAGAACATGACCATAGCCGCCCCCAAGGATTTTGAAGAAGCACAGGATATGTTGGAGTGGTCCGTACACTTCGATCATCCTCTCGCGATGCGTTATCCCAAGTATGTGCCCGTGCATAAATATTCTTCGCACGCCCCGATAGCCTTGGGCTCGTGGGAGTGGCTGGCGCACGAGGACAATGAGGTCGTGGTACTGGCTTGCGGAGCCGTTATGAACGACTTGGCAATATCCCTCCACGAAAAGACGGGAGGCTTTGATATAGTCAACGCCCGCTTTGTAAAGCCGATGGACGGAGCGCTGCTGAAGAGCATTGCAAACAAGAAGATAATTACACTTGAAGACAACGTCCGCGAGGGCGGTTTCGGAAGCGGTGTGGCGGAATATTACATCTCGGCAGGCATACCTGTGCCCCCCATGAAGATCAAGGCGGTTGACGCAAGTAAACTTACCCACGCATCTCTGCCCGAACTTATGCAGCTGAACGGTTTCACCGCCGAAATATTGCAAAAAGACATCTCTTCGTTTAAGTCATGAGATTGGATAAATATCTTTCCGAAAAATTTTCCTTTACGCGTACAAAGGCAAAGTTGCTTATAGAGCGCGGCAGGGTGAAGGTCAACGGAGAAACGGTGATCAAACCCGCCTTCGACGTCACCCGGAGTGACGCACTTGAATTGGAAAAATTGCCTGAATATGCCTCTTTCGGCGGCGAAAAGCTGGCTAAGGCGTTGGATGAATTTCATTTTGACGTATCTTCGTATGTATGTGCCGACATAGGCGCGTCTAACGGAGGATTTACCTCCTGCCTCGTCATGCGCGGAGCAAAAAAGGTGTTTGCCGTGGACGTTGGGGAATGCGCCTTGCCTCCGGTACTTAAAGATGATGAGCGAGTGGTAGTCATGGACAGAACAAATGCGCGCTATCTCACACCTCAAAAGTTGGGCGAAGAGTGCGACTTTGTATGTATAGACGTCAGCTTCATATCGCTGGAACTCATACTGCCGGCGGCTTGCGACATATTGCGCAAAGGAGGGCATATCATTGCGCTTATAAAGCCGCAATTCGAAGCGGGAAAAAAGGCTTTGAGTAAGCGCGGCATAGTCATGCGCGCGCCGGACAGGCAAAAGGCGGCGGACAAAATTCGCGCGGCGGGAAAGGCGCTCGGGCTTGAAGAAGAAGGTTTCACCACCGCGCCTGTACATGAAAATAAAAACATAGAATATTTAATACTTTTTTGTAAAAAGTGATTGTATAAATAAAAATATTATAGTATAATATTCATACCATGAAAATCGGCATATACAGCAATCCGCATAAGGACAAACAGGGAATACACGCAAAGCAGTTGTGTGAACTGCTCACAGCGGAAAACATTGAATATTTTCTCTGTCAAAACGATAAGTTTACGCTCGACTGTGCCTCTTTCGTTCCCGACGTGGTCGTGGCTTTCGGCGGGGACGGGACGATGCTGCGCGCGGTGAGCGAGTGCGCCCAAAAGAGTATCCCCATTCTCGGAGTAAATTTGGGAAAGGTGGGCTTTTTGACGGAGATAGGCTGTGAAAATCTCACAGAAGCTGCAAAAAAGCTGATAGAGGGCGACTATTTTGTGGAAAAACGTACCATGCTGAAGATAGACAGTGAAGGGAAGAGTTATTATGCTCTCAACGAGGCGGCGTTGACGGGTTCTCTGTGCAGAGTGGCGGAGATAACCGTGAATATAGACGGTACACTGGCGGACAATGTGCGCGCGGACGGAGTGCTGGTGAGTACTCCCACCGGCTCCACGGCGTACTCTCTGGCGTGTAACGGACCTGTACTTTCTCCAGACGTGGAGGCTTTTATCATAAATGCCATATGCCCGCATTCGCTGCATTCGTGCCCGATAGTCGTGGGAAGCGGCAGCGAGATCACCTTGAAAAGCGGCAGTGAAGGGCTAAATCTCGTCATAGACGGCAATGTGACGGAGAGTGGGAAAAAGAACACCGATATAAGGATATGCAGGGCGGCAAGGAACGCCGAATTTATAAGATTCAGTAAGCAGAATTTCTATAACAGACTTCTGCATAAGCTGAGTAATTGGAGCTGATATGAGCAGAAACGCAAGGCAACGCAGAATTATCGAGCTAATAAAGGAGCTCGATATCGAAACGCAGGAAGAACTCGTATCTCTGTTACAGGAGTCGGGTTATAACGTCACGCAAGCCACGGTATCCAGGGATATCAAGGATTTGGGCATAATAAAAAGCCTGAGTTCGGGCGGCAGCTATAAATATTCGCTTGTGGAAAACGCGCGTCCCAACACCATGGGCAAGTTCGGCACGATGTTCCGTCAGGCAGTGGTGGCTATAAACAGGGCGGGGAATTTGATAGTAATCCGCACCGTTACCGGCACCGGCGGCACGGTGGGCGCATTCGTGGACTCTATGAACTATGAAAACGTATTGGGCAGCATCGCTGGCGACGACACCATCTTGATCGTATGCGATTCGGAATCTCATGCGGAAAAAGTGAAGTTGCAATTAGAGAGCAATTTGGAATAATGCTAACCACTTTATCAATAGAAAACGTAGCGCTTATAGGAAAGCTGGAAGTGGAGTTCGGAAGAGGTCTGAATATTCTTTCCGGTGAAACGGGCGCGGGAAAATCCATTATAATAGACAGCGTAAATTTCGTCTTGGGCACGCGCGCGGACAAGACTCTCATTCGCTATGGGCAGAAGAGTGCGAGAGTTTCGGCTTATTTTGACGAAATCACACCGGATATTAAGCAGCTTTTGGAAGAATACGGCATAGAAGACGAGGGCGAACTCATGATTTCCAGGACGATGTCGGAGGACGGAGCCGGAGTATGTCGCATAAATGGGCGCAAGGTCACGTTAAATATGCTCAAAGGACTTTCCTCTCTGCTTGCGGATATATACGGTCAGCACGAGTCGGTAAGTCTGCTAAATCCCTCCAATCATTTGGGAATAGTGGACGCCTTTGCGGGAGATGAACTGCAAAAGGTTTTGGAGGTGCAAAGCAAACTTTGCGCAGAATACTACGGATATAAGTCTGAAATAGCCGAATACCAAAAACTTGCGGGAGAGGACAGGGAATATCTAGACTTCAAGATAAACGAGATAGAAGAGGCTGCACTTCAGCCGGGTGAGGAGGAAGAATTGCTAGCCGCCAGGCGAAAATTGAATAATTATGAGGCGTATCTCACTGCATTGCAGACCGCTGCGGAAGAAATAGACGGCGAGGACGGAGCGGTGGAGCGCATATCCGCAGGTATAAAAGAGTTGTCCAGGATTGCCGACTATGAGCCTTCTCTCTCCTCACTGAACGACAGACTGGAAGCCGTGAACATAGAACTCGACGACATAACTTCCGAACTGCGCTCCCTGCTGGACGATTCCGATTTCGATGCGGAAAGGGCAAAGTATGTGGAAGAGAGGATAGCAAAGATAAATTTGCTCAAACGCAAGTATGGTGCGAGCATTGATGAGATTCTCGGAGAGTTGGACGAGCTGAAAGACAAAGCGAGTAAATACGATGTTGCGGTAGCCGAATGCGAGAAGTTTGATAAAAAAATTGCGGAAATGACTGACAAGTTATATGATAATACGCTGAAAATAAGCGATATACGTCAAAAAGCCGCTAAAAACTTCTCGGAAATGGTTACAAAAGAACTCGCCTCTCTGGGTATGAAAAACGCTAAATTTACCGTGGAGTTTGCCAAAATTGCAAAGAAAGAAGAGTTATCTTTTTCTCCATCGGGAAGCGACGAGGTGGCGTTTTTATTCTCCGCAAACAGCGGGCAACCCCCGCGACCTCTGTCCAAGATTATATCGGGCGGCGAACTTTCTCGTTTCATGCTCGCAATGAAAAACTGTCTGCCTTCCGGTTTGGGCATTCAGACCATGATTTTCGACGAGATAGATACGGGTATAAGCGGCGAAACTGCTCAAATAGTGGCTGAAAAACTTTATAATATCTCTCGCGGCAAACAGGTGCTGGCGGTTACGCATCTACCGCAGCTCGCCGCCATGGCTGATAAACAGTTTTTGATAGCAAAAACCGTGCAAGAGGGCAATACATATACTACGCTCACCGATTTGGACAGAGAGGGTATGCTGGCGGAAATATCCAGACTGATAGGCGGCTCGCAGTACAGTAAGCACGCTCTTTTGCACGCCACGGAAATGAAAGATTACGCCGACGAATATAAAAAATCGCTTTTCTGAATAAATAATTTGCTTTTCCTTACACTATGTGCAAGGAGAGCAGCATGAATAGAAGATTATATACAGGGCTGCTTGTTCCGCTGGTCGCATTCATATTACTTTGCGCCATCTTCATCGGAGCAGGCAGCTGTCTTTTTAAGCATACGCCGCAAGTATCGGCTGCTGAGTGCCTTGCGCAGGGAGCTGAAACCGCCATATCCGAATCTGACGATTTATCAAGCGTGGAACGCTTGGCAACGGCCCTTCCGCAAGACGGGAATACTGTACTTTTGGGCGGATATCCAATAGGTATAAACATACATCCCCAAGGGGTTATTATCACTTCTAGGGTCGGTGTTGTCACTAAAAACGGTGTAGTAACACCGCTTGAAGGCATAGAGATTTTTTCCGGCGATTTACTTTGCAGTATAAACGGAATACAAGTTAGAAGTAGCTCTGATATACAAAAAATTTTAAGCGACAGTTCGGGAGATGTAGTAATAACCGTAAGCCATGCGGGGATCAGGAGCAATTACACGGTAACTCCCGCTGTGGATTCGGTAAACGGGGAGCGAAAGCTGGGAATAATGCTTCAAGACGGCATAAGCGGCATCGGCACTTTGACATTCGTAGACAGTCGCGGCAGATACGGGGCGCTGGGACACCCGGTAAAGGACGCATATGGAAATACCGTGGAACCGGAAACGGGAAATATATATCCCGCTATGATCAAAGGGGTAATTCCGGGAGAAAAGGGAAAGGCAGGAGAATTGCAAGGAGTATATTCCAAAGAAACGGGAGATATCGGCGACATAGATACCGACAATATCTTCGGTATTTTCGGGGAATATACGGGCAGCACTTCCAACCTCATAGAGATACAAGTGGGCGAAAGAGAGAGCGTCCAACCGGGCAAGGCATATATATATTCCACACTATACGGTACAAAGCCGCGGCTTTACGAAATAGAGATAATAAAGGCAGAAAGACAAAATTCACCCATGGACAAAAGCATGGTTATTCGTGTGACCGACAGAAAACTTTTAGCTATGGCGGGCGGAATAGTTCAGGGGATGAGCGGCAGTCCCATTATTCAGAACGGAAAACTGGTGGGAGCCGTCACTCATGTTCTGATAGACGATCCCACCAAGGGTTATGGCATATATGCGGAATGGATGATGAACAGATAAAAGTTTAGCCATATGGAATAAGTTGCTTTTTTCCGCGCGATATTGTAAGATATACGCAGATAAAATTCAGAGGTGACTATATGACTATGACTTATACAGATCCGTTGACAACCCGTTACGCTACTAAACCCATGCTGGAAAATTTCAGCGAAGAGCATCGTATGGTGCTGTGGCGTAAACTTTGGGTAGCTTTGGCGGAAAGCGAAAAAGAATTGGGGCTCAACATAACCGACGAGCAGATTTCTCAGATGAAAGCACACATAGACGACATAAATTTCGATGTGGCTCGCGCAAGAGAAAAAGTAGTCCGCCACGACGTCATGGCTTATGTATATGCCTACGGTCAGCAATGTCCCGCCGCGATGCCCATCATACACCTTGGAGCAACCAGCTGCTATGTCACGGATAACTCCGACGCAATAATATATCACGATGGGCTGGTGATGTTGCGCAAAAAAGTGCTCAACGTCATAAACGCACTCTCCAAATTTGCGGAAAAATACGCTGCGCTTCCCACGTTGGGTTTTACCCATCTTCAACCCGCACAGCTTGTCACGGTTGGAAAGAGGGCTGCGCTCTGGATCCAAGATCTGATGCTCGATATGGAAAACCTCGATCATGTCATCGCAGGCACCCGTCTGCGCGGCGCGAAGGGTACGACGGGCACTCAGGCAAGTTTCCTACAACTGTTTGACGGCGACCAGGAAAAAGTTAAAAAGTTGGATGAAATGATAGTGGAAAAGATGGGGTTCAAAAACAAGTTCGCACTATCGGGACAGACATATACGCGCAAATACGACTATAATATTCTCTGCGTTCTCTCACAGATAGCTCAAAGCGCATACAAGTTCGGCAACGACATCCGCCTTTTGCAAAACATGAAAGAGATAGAAGAACCGTTTGAAAAATCGCAGATAGGTTCTTCCGCAATGGCTTATAAGCGCAATCCCATGAGAAGCGAACGCATATGCTCCCTGGCGCGCTATGCCGTTTCTCTTCCCGTGAATGCGGCAATTACGGCGGGCACTCAATGGTTGGAGCGCACCTTGGACGATTCCGCCAACCGCAGGCTGGTGATGGCGCAGACCTTCCTTTCACTCGACGCCATTTTGGAGTTGTACTTGAATGTGGCAGACGGATTGGTTGTATATGAAAAGACCATACGCAAGCATATTATGGCAGAACTGCCTTTCATGTCAACCGAGGTTATACTCATGGAATGCGTTAAAGCGGGAGGGAACAGACAGGAGTTGCATGAACTCATCCGCGAGCACTCAATGGACGCGGCGAGAGTCGTGAAAGAGCAGGGCGGCGACAACGATTTGATAGAGCGCATAAAAGCAGATCCCTCATTTGCCGCAATTAAGGACAAAATAGACGGCATTCTCGCTCCCGAAAACTTTATTGGCAGAGCTAAAGAGCAGACGCTTGAATATCTGCGCGATGAGGTGAAGCCTGTTTTGGAAAAGAACAAAGATTGCCTCGGAGCCACATCTCATATATCCGTTTAGTCAAATTTTCGTTTATAATCGGCAGCCTTGCGAGGCTGCCTTTTTTTCTCTTCTGAAATAGACCGAGTGACGGATAATATAATTTATTTGCGGACTTTTTATTACTTGAAGTAATAAAAAATGTCAAAATGTATTCCAAATCGAATTTTCTTGTAAATAAAGTGAAAAGTTACGCGTATAGTATTGATATTTACGATAAAAAGTGTTATATTATGCTTGATAAAAAAATAACAAACTACGGAGGTAAATTATGGGACGTTTTACATTGCCTCGCGATCTCTATCATGGCGAGAACGCTTTGGCGGAACTTTCCAAC
>CALWRK010000001.1 GCA_944383935.1 uncultured Clostridia bacterium | reverse complement strand
TCACTTCAAGGCAAAAAGGGATGCAACGTCACGTTGCCGCCCGCTTAAAGTGTTCGGGCGCGGTTGGGTAAAGGTACGTTATCAAATAGTTATATTCGATAGGAAGCTATGCGTTTGAGGTATAGAAAAAGGACCCGCACTCGGCGGGTCCCTTCATCGCTGATTGTTATTTCTTACGCGCGTTAGATCTTCCCGTATAATTACGGTCGAAGTCGGATTTCTTTGAAACCTGCTTCTGACGCTTGCGTTTACTGAATACTTTGCGCGCGAGGACCACTATCACGGCAATCACGATAAGTCCGCCTATGATACCGGACACGATATACAGCCACAGCAGGCTGTCCGTGCCACCCTCGTCGGTAGGCTCTTCCTCTTCGGGAGTGGACTCTGCGTCCGCCTGGGTATAGTGCACGATATAGTTGGTCGCGAGGTTGGCTCCTTCCTTAATCGTGCCGTCTTTATTGTAGCCGTTTGCGTCGGAGAATACATTATTGTTGGCAGAATCGCTCTCGTCGGTGTAGACCACGTCAAAGCCCACCTTGCCCGAAACTATCTGAGCGGGAGTCACGGTGGTTTCTCCGTCTGCGGCAGAAGCTATCTCCACGCACGAGAAGTTGTCGAAGAAGGCATATCCGCTCACCCATTCGTCAACGGCGCCCAGCTGTAAGGTGAGGGAACCGGTAACATTCTCGGTCACATCTTCGTCGATATAGACGTAGAAGGATATCTCCTGCCATCTTCCCACGGTTTCTGTGCCGTCCTCGGCGTAGGTGGAGGTATTGACAAGACGGGCCTTTTCCACGGCGGTGGAGTCGTCGTCCACGGAAGCGCCGAATGTATAGGTGGAGTTGCCCAATTTGAGTACTATGCGAGCACTGTCGTCCGCGCCAAGCTTATATGTGAGCACCCACACGGTTATCTTATAGTACTTGCCTGCCGTTAAGGTGAGGTCGGAGGAGATATAGCTGTAAGCTCCGCCCGAGAGGTTGCCGTCGTCGTCCAGCACGTCGTCATGATTGTAGATGACCAATACCATGTCGCCGATACCCGTGGTTATGTCGGAGTTATTGATGTTTACATCTACCGCTCCGGAGTTGTAAATCGCTTCGTTCAACGCGGCGTCATCTCCCGCTATGTCCAAATCGAGCAACTCGTCCCAGTCGTGGTTTTGTCTGTCGAATACGCCCGCGCTCACGTCATCGTCGCTAGCGTCGGAATCCAGTTTGCTCGCCGACCAGTCGGACGGGGAGTTGAGGGAATCGCTGTTTGCAGTCACGTTATCCATGGTGTTCACCAGCATGGACAGCGTCTGTGCATTTTCGCGGTTCAATGACACATATGCGTTGAAGTCCTCTTCCGTAATCGACTGATAGGAAGCGCCCGTGAAGAGAGCTGCATAGTTGGAATCGCTCGTATTCGTGCCGTCATAGCCGGCGTTACCCACATATAAAGACATGGAAGCGCTCACGCTGCTCACGCCCGTCTGGATATAGAATACATATTCCTTCCAGCCCGCCTGAGAGGGGGTTTCAAAGAAGTCGTATTCGGTGTCGTCACTGCCGGTGGAGATGACTATGCTTATCTGCGAACCGGGTTCGGCATAAGCCCATACGCTGACCCTGTAATAGGAGTTGGAAGAGAGCGAGAATTCGTCAGAGCTGAATCCGAACGCCGCAAGGCGATGGGAATACAGTGCGAGCACGTTATTGTTCGCACTCAAACCGCTGTACTTGTCGGCAGAAGCGAATATGTCGTCCTTATTTCCGCTCAAAAGTGCGTAGATACTGCCGTTTCCTATGAGTTCTATGAGTTGGAGATATTTATTATCAGCGGAGGATAAGGAGTCCAACTCGAGCACGCCGCCGAATGCGTAGTTGTTCGCGGACGCGTCGTTATTATTATAGGCGGTCAAAAGAGAACTGTCCGTTGCAGACCAACCGTCGGGCAGAGCGAGCACCCCTTTGGGATTCGTCTTATTAAAGTCGAAGTCGTTATCATCGGTGGAGTAGAGGCTGTTTGTGCCCGATATGTCGGATACGTTGAAGAAGCCGTTGGAAGCTATCTCCACCTCCGTAGTATCGGTGGATATGCTGCCCTTAGCCACATTGGATGCGGTGTTTGCGGCGGAATAATCGGCGGCGGAGAGGGACTCCTTCATGATGTTGGAGATGAGCGCATAGCCCTTCACATACGAGGAGCTGTTAGTGGCGCTGCCGGTGCCGAGGGTGAACTCAAAGCCCAAGTAAGATTCGGATTTTCCGCCCTGGACCATGAATGTGAGCATCACATAGTCATTCACTCCGTCTATCTTGTAGTCCTCCAAACTCTCGGAGGTGAGGGAGGACAGTGACGCCACTGAGGAACGATAGGAAGAAAGGTCGCTGAAATCGGTATCGGGAGCCTGTTCTATCATTTCTTTTATATCCGCCACATTGTAATTATAAAGCGTCACGCCCAATCCTCCGGAAACTATGTCGGAAGTTTTGACCCATACGGAAACGGCGATATAGCTGTTGGGAGCAAGGGGGATGAGATTGCTCGTATCCACGGTGCCGCTTGCACTGTTCACGTTGACCACGGGGGAGATGGAGGCATAGCCGGGCACGGGGTTGTTGATGACCCATACCTTGTCGCTGCTATCTCCTGCAAGAGCTTTATCCACGGTGATGCCGTCCACACTCTCGCCCACGGTCGCAAGCAGTGCATTGGAGGAAGAGGCCTTCTTGCTCACCTCGTAGGTGAGGCATTCCGTGAGCTCGTTGAACGCGGTGAGCAAATCGTCTTTTGCGATATTGTCGCCGGCGGCGGCGTCATATATATCCTTATCTATATTACTGACGGATACGGAGTCGAAGAAAGCAATACCCTCGCTGCCGGCGGTGTTATTCTCGCCCAGCCACAGTTCCAAGGTGACGGTATTGTCACGGTATTGGTTGCCCTGCAGGTAGAGGGAATACTCCGTCCATGCTCCGTTTGTGTTTATGTCGCTTATGCTCACGACGGATTCATCGTCATCGCCTGTGGTCAGTCTGATAGCCGCTCCTTTTCCGGAGAGCATATAAGTCTTGACCCACACGGAAACCTTGTAATAGTTATTTGCCTTTATGGTATAGGTGGTATTGGATGAGTAACCGTGCACATTGGCGTTTCTGGCTTGGATATACAGAATATTGCTTACGGTGCGTTCATGATCGTCGCTGTAAGAATAGGTCACGCTGCCGTGAGAGTCCAATGTGAGGTTTTCGTATTCGCTTGCGTCATTTATGACGGATACATCCATATTGGCGGTATCCAACACACCTCTTTGCAGATTGGTGGGGGAAGTTCCGAAAGAAGTGCCGTCGGTCTTTGTGCCCGGGCTGCCCGTCCAGCGCGAAGAAGAGTAGGGCTCGGAGGTCTTTGTGGCATAATCGAACTCGATGTCGCCGCTGCCCATGTCGTACTTATAGGTGTGCACCTTGTGGCTCGTTTCCGAGGCGGTGCCGTTTACTATGTTGGAAGTGGACGTGCCCGCGATTGCGCTGTTAAAGTCGGTAACAGCCTTGGCGTCCGCGTCTGCTTCGCTTATAGAGCTGTCACCGTCCACAAATTCGCTGTCGGAGTCGGCGTATTCTTCATTTAGATTTATCAGGGTGATGTTGTCGAAGAAAGCGTAGCCCGCAGCCATGTGACCGGAAGAGTAGTTGCCCGTACCCAAGGAAAGAATGATGGTAATGCTTCCGCCGGTGGAGTTGTGAGTGTCGATATATACGACCAGTTCCTGCCATTCCCCGTTGGTATTTATCGCTTCGAAAGCGGCATAAGCCACGCCGTTCACATAGACATATGCGCCCGTGGTGTCGTCATCAAAATCCTGTGTTTCGTTCTCATTCCTGTTCAGCCAATCGGAATAATAGGTAGTATCGGAAAAAATATTCGTCTTTACCCATACGCTCAGCCTATACACGCTGTCGGAGGACAGAGTGATGGAAGAGGAGGTGTATTTATAAGACGACGCCTCCACGTTGTTGTAAATTGCGAGAATGTTGTTGTCCTCGCCCGCTTTGCCGGGGGAGATGCTGCCGAATTCGCTCCTGTATCCGCGCTCATTGGTCACATCGATTACGCCGGCATGGACGTTATCGACGGGAGTCTTGTACTGCGCGGAGGAAGACGTAGAGCCGGCTTCACCCGTCCAGCCGGAAGGAGTCATGGGCTGAGAGTCACCGGAGGCACTGTCGAAGTTGCCGTTGGTGACGAGCGTATTGGAATAACTCTCTTCTTCCGTTTGGGAGGTGTCGGGCTCGCAAGCCACGACTGCCGCCAGCAAGGCGATTATCATCACGATTGCGATGATAAGGAAAGTAAACTTTCTTTTTCTCATTTGACCACCTTTTTATTAGTCTTATAATATAAGTCTTTCCTTATTATATTAAATAAAAGGCAAACGGTCAAACAAATAATCGCGCTATCGTTAAAATTTTATAAATTTCTTGCACATAATTTTCATATGGACGTATCGGCAAAGGAAAAATCGACAAAAAGACGGAAGGAAAAGCTCAAATATTTGGCGGCGCTTGCCGCAGGCTGTGTAAACGGACTGTTCGGCGGAGGCGGCGGTATGCTCGTGGTGCCGCTGCTCACAGGCATGGGATTGGATGCAAAAAAAGCGCACGCCACGGCGGTGGCGGTCATTCTGCCGCTCTGCTTTATCTCCGCTCTCATATATGTGGTTAAGGGCTGTTTTGACATGACCCTTACTCTCACTGTGGGCGGCGGAGTCGTGGCGGGAGGCGTCTTGGGCGCCCTCCTTTTGAAAAAGGCGGACAACTTCCTGCTCTCAGGACTGTTCTACCTCGTCATGATAGGCGCGGGCATAAAGATGGTTATAGGCAGATGAATACGTTGTGGTTTATCCTCGCCGGAGCGGCGGGAGGCGTGATAGCGGGCATGGGTATGGGAGGAGGAACTTTGACCATCCCCCTGCTCACTCTCGCCTTGGGAGCGGACCAAAAGATAGCCCAGTCGGTAAACTTGATAGCTTTTGTCGTGATGTCCGCGCCCGTGCTTGCAATCCACATAAAAAACAGGTTGGTGGATCTTCCGTCGCTGTTAAAGATAGCGCCGCTCGCCCTTGCGGGAAGCGCGGTGTGCGCATGGTTCGCGCCCGAAATGCCGGCCGATATACTCTCGCGCTGCTTCGGCGGATTTTTGATAGTTTTGGGTATATGGCAGGGAGCAAAGGCAATAAAGGAAAAGCTCAAAGGCAAAGAGGAAAAATTTTCGCCTCAAATTCCGCGCTCGTTCAACTGCGGCTTTTTGAGTAAAAAAGATTTTCGCTGAACCGCTTTTGCCGAAATTCATATCTGCACATATGCTCAATCAATGCAAACTTTCTATCGTTTCATATTTGAGCATATGCCCATATGAACATCAGAGCAAGCCTAATTAATTAAGACACGCGTTGCCGCGGGTTGAGTGTCGGATGTTTTTCCAATATGTTTTTTATACACGTTTAATGGGAAAAACACTTAGATTTATAAGGATTGAAGGCGTTCTTGTCATTATTTGCCGAACAAGAGAATAGTATATCTTGACCGAAAGAGGGGGAGATATGACAAACAGAATTCTTTTGACGGCACGATACATAGTTGCAAACAAAGCTACGGTCAGACAGGCAGCCAAAGCCATGGGTATAAGCAAGTCCACCGTACACAGCGATATGGGCGAAAGGCTTAAAAAGCTGGATAAAGATCTGTATTTTGAAGTGAGGCATATTTTGGAACATAACCTCGCGGTAAGGCATCTGCGCGGTGGAATGGCCACGCGCAAGAAGTATAAGAAAGAGTAATGTATATTATATGCACTTTTAGCATATATCTGATAAATATAATGTTATATAATAATGTTATACATCTTATAGCTATATGATATAGTGCATAAAAAATACATATTTCGACACTTCCTACCGGTCTGATCGTACATACATTGTACATATAATGTTTATTTTTTCAACGCGCGCACTATATTTTATAAATACTTATTGACAAAATGTAAATTTTCGTTCATTATTATTATAGACCGAAAAAAATGCGCTTCGGTAAGTGTTTGGAGCCGATACTCCGACACGGGAGATATTATGAGCGAGAAAAGACCTGATATAATATTTATCTTCAGCGATCAACAGCGTGCAGATACCATAACTCCCGAAGTTACGCCCAATTTGCTGGATTTGGCAAAGGACGGGGAGAATTTTTCTAATGTTTACACCTGTCAGCCCGTTTGCGGACCTGCCAGAGCGTGTTTGCAGACGGGTATGTATGCCACGAAAAACGGTTGTATTGAAAACGGCATACCCATGAGAGAAACGGACACTCACCTCGCGGATCTATTCAATGACGCAGGATATGACACCGCATATATCGGCAAGTGGCATCTTGCGTCCAAAGGCTTGCAATATAGGAAAAAGGGGGTGCCCGAGAATTTGCGCGGCGGCTACAAGTATTGGCTGGCGGCGGATTTGCTGGAATTTTCCTCCACGGGGGATCACGGTACCCTTTGGGATAACGACTGTAACAAGGTGAAGTTTGAGGGCGTTAGGGTGGAGAAGATGACCGACTTTGCCTTGGACTATCTGCGCAAAGAGCACGACAGACCATATTTTTTGTTTCTTTCCTATTTGGAACCTCACCATCAGAACACCTCGTTCAGGTTTGAATGTCCTCCCGGATACGATAAACAGTATGAAAATATGCCCATTCCGGAAGATTTGGACGGTTTGAGGGGTAATTATAAGCGCAACTATGCGGATTATCTGGGGTGCTGCAAGGTGTTGGACGAGAACGTAAAGAGGATAGTTGACGAATTAAAGAGTCTGGGCAGATACGACAATACCCTGATAATCTACACCTCCGATCACGGCTGCCATTTCATGACCAGAAATATGGAGTACAAGAGGTCGTGTCACGAAGGGTCCACTCATATCCCCCTCATAGTGTCGGGAGGCGCATTCAAAAAGGATATGGGGGAGAGCGACAGACTGGTAAGCCTTATAGACCTGCCGCCCACGCTGCTCACGGCTGCGGGGATAGACGTCCCCGAAAACTTTGACGGAGTGCCTCTTCAATCGACGGAAAGGAGGGATTGCGTATTCGCGCAGATAAGCGAGAGCCATAACGGCAGATGCGTGATCACAAAGCAGTATACATACAGCATTTCTTCCGGCATGAACTACCATACAGACAACTATAAAGACGATTACCTGTATGACAGATGTGCGGATAAGGGAGAGAGGCATAATCTTATAAATTCTCATTGCGCCGCACATATAAAAGAGGAATTGCGCGAGATGTTGGTGAGAGAAATGACCAAAGCCGGAGAAAATGCGCCCGTCATAAAAAGGCGCATATTTAAGGGGAATATATGAAAAGGGTGAAAAAGTTCAACGCTATGCTGCTCGCCTTACTTGCAACGGTGATAGTCGGTTTTGCAATGACCGCCTGCGCTCAGCGCGGTTCTGATGTGGGGAGTATGACCTCTTCGGTGCGCGATATGCCCGCGCCCAAGGCAGACGCGGCTCGCGGAATAGATGCGGATATGAGCGCGGAAGAGATGATGGAAGCAGGCTTTTACAATTATTACGCCGCGCCCTATGTCGTTTCGGAAAATTATAGTACAAACTTGACAAACTTGCCTGTGCTGGGCACGGTGAACGTGCAGTATATCGACGGATATAAGATACGAAAGGGCGTATATAACGACGCTTCTCTGCTGTCTTCACAGGCTTATCATCTGGTTATTGCAGCCGGTGCCGTGAGAAGCAGCAGGAGGATAGAAGAAGCCGTCGTGAATAACGGCAGTATAAGCTACCGCACCATGACGGGTTCGGCTTTGCAGTATAACGACGATACAGGGATGCTGAAAGTGCCTTCGGACGGGAAGTTCACATATGTGGACTACGGCACGGATTTGGACAAATACAATACCGAAATATGCAACGATCCGCTGAAAGTGTTCACCTATAATATATTCGATACGTCCGAAAACGCGTTGACTAATGGGTGCGTACAATCGGCTACGCAGCCCGTGTATGATTCCGAGGCGGGGGTATACACCTTCTCCGTTGTCTTTAACAACGAGGTGGTCACTAAGGATTATATACGCCTTTTGGAACTCAATTTGGACAAGCAAGGCGGCAAAGATGTGAGGTATACCTCACTTGAAATGGACTTTGAGATATGGGCAGACGGGCATATCAAAAGCATAGCCATTTTGGAAAAATATGATTTTACACTGGGGATGCCCATGTCCAACGAATATGAAGCAGAGGTGTATTTTGCCTATGACGAGCAAGACTGCGGCTATATAATGTCGGATTATGTTGACGCATTTGACAACAATATTGCCATAACGCGCAATAACGAACTATACGATTACTCAGCCGAAAATGTGGAAGTCAACGTGATGAGTCCCGCCGAAATAGCGGGGGTGGTCATAGGCGTGCTTGCACTAAGCGCGATAATCATAATCGTCGTCGCCGCCGTTCTCAAAAAACAACACAAGAAGAAGTTGGCAGATGAGGAAGCAAAAGCCGCCGCAGCAAGCGAGCGCGAGCTGTTCGGAGATAACGAAGAATAAGACAAAAGAATAAAGGAGCGGCAAAGCCGCATAAGGTGGAATATGGAAAATTTATCCCTTGAAAGCAGGCTGAAAGAGGCAAAGTTCAGGAAAAAATTGTACATAGGACTGAATATAACCTCATTTGTCGCCTTTGCCGGACTTATGGCGGTGGCGGCGTTCTACGACTTGCAGATAAGTCAGGCAATAGGAGATATGAACAATCTCTTCGGCACTTTTTTTGAAGTGGTAGGGGAGTGGCCGTCCTATTTGGTATTGCCGTTTACTGCGCCCATATTTTTCTATAACGCCAAAAACTTTTCCGATAAGCGTGCGCGTATTTTTATGCGGATATTCGGACTGGCGCTGAGCTGGCTGGGTTATTTCATGTGGATATATGCGGGAACCAAACCGGGACGCATAGATGTGGTATACGGCATACCGGGACTTACCATGTTCGCCGTTTTCGGCGGTTTTGCCGGCGGCGCATTCGGACTTTGGGTGGGAAGTCTTATCAAACCGGAAACCATGCGCAGACTGCTCAAATTCGCCCTCTTTGCCCTGGTGTTCATGGTGGTATCGCTGGTGGTAATCCAGGGTATGAAACTGCTCTGGGGCAGGATGAGATACCGCGATATGCTGGATGTGGGCAACTATAACGGTTTTACCCCGTGGTATGTGGTAAATATCGGAAGCGGAGAGGAAACTTACAAATCTTTCCCCTCCGGTCACACCAATTCCGCCGCAAATATTTTTATTTTGGCGGCTGCGTGCGACGTATTCCCCAAGCTCAGGAACTTTAAGGCAAGGGCTATAATAAATACCGGCTGTTTCGTATTTACGGCGCTGGTGGCGGTTTCGCGCATAGTGAATTGCGCCCACTTTTTGTCCGACGTGCTCGTGGGCGGATATGTCACATATCTCATCTTCGTGCTCGTGCGCTATCTGTTTTTCAGAAACGGGAAATACGAATTCACGTTCGAAAAAAAGACGGAGAGTGTAAGCAGCGCTCTTACCGATGAATGCGGAGCGGAAGCGGCTTCGGCGGAGGAAGAAGGGGCGCGCAACGAGGACAAAAAGCAGGAAGGTTCGGAGGAATAATGGAGAGAAAATACGGCTATATTGCCCAAGGTGCGCTGGTGGTTGTGTTGGCGGTGTTGCTGGGAGTCGGCTCTGTATACGATACGCTGATAGCGGAAAAACTCTTTACCGGCGATGTGTTCATCACCAATGTAGCCGAGATATTCGGCAAGATGCCTCTGTTTTTGGCTGCAACGCTCGCGTGCGGAGTGGCGTTCCACACGGCGTCGCGCACGGAAAGCAAGGGCGGTAAGGCGTGGTATTATATAAGAAAGGCGGTGTACTGCCTGGGAGGCGTGGCGTGCGGAGCTTTCATGTTCAAGGATCTGTTCGACATGGTAACTTCTTCCACGCTGATAAGTCTTGCCATGTGCGGTATGGCGGGAATAGCGCTATTCACGGTGATTTCACTCTTTCTCCCCCGTATGAACAGGGAGAAACTGTTTAGCTGGAAAAAGTGGGCGATCGCCACGATAACAGCCGCCGCCGTCATAGTAATAATTACCGAGGCGGTCAAACTGGGATGGGGCAGGGCGCGCCCGTTTGAGGTGGCGAAAGGCGCGCAGTTTACCGCATGGTACACCATCTCCGCATACGGAGGAGAATCATTCTTCTCCGGGCACGCGTCGTGCTGTATGGGACTGCTTATGTTCGCGCCACTGCTGTGGATAGATGACGACGAGCCGATATACAGGATAATGTATTTTGTGCTGGCGGCAGTGTTTATAATGTGTACGATGTTGTGCAGGATAATGAGCGGCGCGCACTACTTGACAGATGTCGCCGCAGGTGCGATAATAAGTGTAATAGTCATGGCGGTGACCTACGGCGTGGCTTTTCGCAACGGCTATGCGGTAAAGCCGCAAGGATTTATAGATAAATATCTGTAAAGGTGAATATGAAGGGAAAGGAACTTGCTTTGATATTTGACGTGGGTACGCAGGCGACGCGCGCCCTGGTATTTGATACTTCGGGAAATCTCGTGCTCAAAGTAAAGCAGTCTGGAGAGCTGTATATTTCCGACAGTAATCAGCAGGCGGAAGCGGACTGCGAGAGTATCTGGCGCGATATGTGCAAGGTGTCCATGCGCGCCAAGGAAAGGCTGGGGGAGAGGTGGAGCGATATAGTCGCTGTGTCCGTCACATCCATAAGAAATTCGCTTGTATTTTTGGATAAAGACTGCAAACCCAGCAGAAAAGCCATATTCTGGCTGGATAAGAGGGAAGTGGATTGCCCGGACAAGCTGCCTCTTTTCAACAGGATACTCTACGGCATAGCCGGCATGAAAGAGGTGGTTAATGTTCAGCGCCGCACCAGTTATACAAACTGGGTACGCGTCAACGAGCCGGAGGTGTGGGCAAATACGGCAAAGATAGTCATGCCCTCCGCGTTCTACACCTATAAACTTACCGGTAGGCTTGCAGACAGTAAGGCGGGACAGGCGGCGAAGTTCCCTTACGACTACCGCCATAGGACGTGGATGAGTCCGAGAGGGCTTACTTTCCCCGTGTTCGGCACTCCCGTGGATAGGATGTGTGAATTGGTGGAACCGTGCACCGTTATCGGAAATATCACAGCTAAGGCGGCTGCCGAGAGCGGAATCAAGGAAGGAACTCCCGTTGTCGCGTCGGGAGCGGATAAGGCGTGTGAAACGTTCGGCGTGGGTGCGATAGACGGCAGCGTGGCGTCTGTGTCCTATGGTACGGCAGCTTCGGTGCAGATAACCACAAAAAAATATGTGGAGCCCACCCCCTTTATGCCCGCATATACGGCGGTTGCTCCCGATAGGTTTAATCCGGAAATTCAGATATTTCGCGGATATTGGATGGTCAGTTGGTTTAGGGAGCAATTTGCGCTAAATGAAAAAATAGAAGCGGAACAGCGCGGAGTTATCCCCGAAAAGGTGCTCGACGAATATATGGAGAATATTCCGCCCGGCAGCAAGGGTTTACTCGTTCAGCCATATTGGGGACCGGGGCTCATGACTCCCGAAGCAAGGGGACTGATGTTGGGCTTTTCCGATATGCATACGCGCCATCATGTTTATCGCGCCATAATAGAAGGGATAGACTTCGCCCTCTTGGAGGGATTGGAAAATATGGAACGCAGAGCGGGCATAAAGGTCAAGAGCATAGCTCTCTCCGGCGGAGGTTCGTCCAGCGACACAGTATGTAAAATAGCTGCGGACATCTTCGCCAGACCCGTATATCGAGTGCAGACGTTTGAAACAAGCGGTCTCGGAGCGTCTATGGCGTGTTTTATAGCCTTGGGGCTGTTTGAGGGCAGGGAGGACGCGGTTAAAAATATGGTGCATTTGAAGGATGTATTCCAACCAGATCCCGACAACGTCGCCGTTTACAGAGAGTTGTACGAAAAGGCGTATGTGAAGATATATCCCTCCGTAAGGCATATATATTTCAATATCTATAACATGAACAAGAAGAAAAGACTGTAAAATGTTTCGTGACGATGCCCGAACAGACGCTCGGGCATTTTTTCTCGCAAATTCACAAAAACCGCCGCATATAATATGATATGGATTTTAAGGGAAAGAACATTCATTTCGTCGGAGTGGGCGGCGTGAGTATGCGCTGTCTTGCCCGTTTTTGTCTTTGGGAGGGGATGATGGTGTCGGGAAGTGACGCCGTATCGTCGGAGGCGGTGGAAAACCTGCGCACCGCAGGCGTGCATATTCTGCCGCCTTCCGAAACGGATTTCATCTCCGAATGCGATTTGGTGGTGTACTCCGCCGCAGTACCGCCCGACAATCCTCAACTGTTGGCGGCGCGAACCGCACTCATACCCACATTGGAAAGAAAAGCATTCTTAGGGCTTATGTCAAGGCTGTTCGACAGGACGGTGGCAATCTCCGGCACTCACGGAAAGACCACGGTAACAGCCATGATCTGCGCCATCTTCCGCAGGGCGGGAATGTCCTTCACCGGACACATCGGAGGGGAGTTGGCAGGCAGGGAGAGCGGGCTGATCCTCCACGGCAAGGAGTGGTTTGTGACGGAAGCGTGTGAATACAGTCGCAGCTTTCTCACCTTGGCGCCCTATGTCACCGCCGTTCTCAATTTGCAGTACGACCATCCCGACTGTTATAAGGACTACGGGGATATGAAAGAAGCGTATGACAAACTTATTGAAAACACCTCTGCAAACGGGTGCGTGGTATGTGAAAAATCGCTTGAACACCACTTGAATCTAAACGGCAGGAGGGTGGTTACATTCGGCTATACACGCGATGCGGACGTATATCCGGAAGAGGTGACATATTCGGGCGGAAAATATACTTTTTGGCTGAGCAGGTGCGGTATAAAGCGCGCTCAGCTGCACTTGCAAGTGCAAGGCAAGCACAATATAGCCAATGCCCTTGCGGCATATGCGGTGGCGAGCGAGTGCGGAGTGGGCGATATAGACTGTGCCGCGGCGTTGGGTGCTTTTTACGGAGTAAAGGGGAGATACGAGCATAAAGGCGTCACGTCAAAAGGCGCGGCGATAGTGTACGACTACGCGCACCATCCCGGAGAGATAGAGGTGGCGATAGATACGGCTCGACAGAGCGTGAAGGGAAAGGTGGAGGTGGTATTCGAACCGCATACTTTTTCTAGAACGCGCGCTCTTATGAAAGAATTTGTATCCGCGCTTTCGCTCGCGGACGAGGTGATAGTGTTGCCGACATATAAGGCGAGAGAAAAATATACGCCCGCAGGGAGCGGATATGACCTCTATATGCACATAAAAGTGCACGGAAACGTAAAATGCGCCTATGCTCCCGACTATAAAAAAGCCGCCGAGACGGCTTTTGAAAGGACCTCGGCGGGAGATATAATTCTCATATTGGGAGCCGGCAGTGTGTGGCGCACGGCGGATATGCTTTAATCAGCTGTTGCACTTGACTATATTCATCGTGGAGGGATGTCCGGCAACCATCTTCCGCATAAGTTCGGGCACCTCCGAAAAACCCACGATTTCGCCTATCAGAGGGGAAACTTTTATCTTATTCATCGCCAAAAGGTTTATCGCCATGGAAACTTTGCCGTCGCCGTCCTTTATGCCGAATATGGAGAGTTCTCTGCTCAATATATTCACGAAATCTATCTTAAAACACTTCACCGCGCTGTTCGCGTTCACCAGCGCGATCTTGCCTCCCATGGTCAAACAGTAGGGCAGTTCGTCCATATCCGAGAGGATATCCAAGTCCACCACGAGCGCGTTCGCCATCTTTCCGGAGGTAAAGCTCTTGACCATGTAGGGGACGTTTTCCTGTGCGCTGTTTATGATGAAGTCCACGCCCAAATCCTGGGCAAGACCCAGCTTGTCGTCGTCGCTGTCTATCATGATGGGCAGCGCCTGGTGGTAGCGCAGTAACTGTGCGATTATCAAATTTATCACGGATACGCCGTTGATTATCACCGTTTGGGCGGGTTTGATATCCAGTTTGTCTATGAGATTGCACGCCTTGGCAATGGTATCAATGAATACCACATCGTTGTCTGCAATCACGTCGGGCAACTCATATATGTAATCGGTGGGAACGCAGGCGTAATCGCGTAAATAGCCCATCCCATCCGTGTCCGACTTGACTTTGCTTGAACAAGACAGGAACACCCTTTGACCGCTCTTAAATTCGCCGCTGCGGCACAGGCTAATAAGCGCGGCTGCGGATGAAGAGGGCACTGTCGGTTGCGCGCTGTTGCGGGAATACGCATACAAGTCGCCGTTATCTATACTTGCGCGGATAATCTTCACCCTGGCGGCGGTGGCGTTGCACTTATTGCAACTGTTGATGTCCTTCACATCTTCTTCCTCTACCTGCCTTGCCTTGCAGTCGCCTTCGAAAATCCAGTAATTCATAAAATCTCCTTTATCGCCTGCACCTATTATAGCACCTTGCCGCGCAAATATCAAGGGGCAATTAAGCGCAATGATGCATTTTTTCGGACGCCTACAATTTTTCAAATTAAAAGGATATAACGCTTGACTTGACGGATAAAAATATGTATAATTGACTACGCAATAAAGATTTGAGGTGATAATATGAACGAGAATATACAGCCTGAATATCATGACGCCGTGTTCGAGTGTGCTTGCGGATCCAAGTTCGTCTGCGGCACCACCAAGAAGGGCGATGTGATCAAAGTGGAAGTTTGCAACAAATGCCATCCCTATTTCACCGGTAAGCAGAAACTTGTAGATACCGGCGGCAGAGTGGAGAAATTCAACAAGCGTTTCAACCGCACAAAGTAGGATATTTCCCAAAGTGCAGAGAGTCTTTCTTTGCACTTTATTTTTAAGCAAGCGTAGCGATACGCTTGTTCATTTATATATTCGCGCGCGGATATAAGATTATAGGTGAGATGAGAAAGAGAAGCAGTAAGATAGGAGGTCAGGCGGTTATAGAAGGCGTTATGATGCGCGGTGAGCGCAGCATAGCCACGGCAGTACGCCTTGAAGAGGGAGGCATAGCCGTGGAGAGCCGCTATGTCAAGCCGATCAAGGATAAAAGCGTCCTCTATCGCATTCCCGTTATCCGCGGAGTGCTGAGTTTCTTCGGCTCCATGGTCACGGGAATCAAGACGCTTATGCGCAGCGGAGAGGTGTTTGGCGACGAAGAGGGAGAACCGTCCAAGTTTGAAAAGTGGCTTGCCAAAACCTTTAAGGTAGATATATACAGCGTGGTCATGTTCATATCCGTATTGCTGGGTGTGGCTTTGGCTGTCGCGCTGTTTGTGTTCTTGCCTCTTTTGATAAGAAACGGAGTGGAAGCGCTCATTCCCCAGACAAGCAGGGGAAGTATAGGCGTGAACATAGGACTCAATTTCCTGGAAGGAGTTATAAGACTTGTGATCTTCATTCTCTATATCTTCTTAACTTCGCTGATGAAAGATATAAGGCGCACATATATGTATCACGGTGCGGAGCATAAGACGATAAGCGCATATGAAAACGAGCTGCCTCTCGATGTGGAACACGTTCAGACTATGAGCACATATCACGACAGGTGCGGAACCACGTTCATGGTGCTGGTGATGCTCATAGGCGTGCTTGTACTCTCCGTATGCGACCTGGAACTGGTATGCGGGCTTCCCGCAGACTGGGCGCCCAACGGCGTGGTGAAGTTTTTGGCTGATTTCGGATGGAGACTTCTCTTGCTTCTGCCCATCATGGGAATAAGCTATGAAGCGCTCAAATTTTTGGCTAAATTCGATAACGTCCTAGTGCGCGCGCTTAAATTCCCCGGCAAACTCATGCAAAAACTGACCACCCGTCAGCCGGACGATTCCATGGTGGAGGTGGCGATTGCGGCGTTCACCACGGTTATGGCGATGGACGCGGACCCCAATCTTCCCGAACTCACCTTCGATACCAACGAACTGTATACGCACGTCCGCAAGAAGCTGGACGGCATGGTCGCGGACAAGGCGGACGTGGACTGGATGATATGTCATGTTACGGGCAAGAAGCGTTCGGAACTGGAACATTTGACATATATCCGCCATTCCAAGGCGGAAGAGCTCATGGATATGGCTCGCCGCAGACAGGAAGGGGAGCCTCTTTGGCAGATAATAGGCAACGCCGATTTTTACGGATACGAGATAGATATAAACAGAAACGTGCTATGTCCCCGTCCGGAAACGGAGGAACTGGTCTGCGAAGCGCTCAAAACCATAACGGCGGAAAGCAAAGTTTTGGATCTATGTACGGGCAGCGGCTGTATAGCCATAGTCGTTGCTGCCAAGACGGGCGCAGTGGTGACCGCTTCGGATATTTCCGAAGAGGCGCTGAAAACAGCGCGCTCCAATGCGGAAAAAAACAAGGTGCAAGACAGGATAACCTTTGTTCGTTCGGATATGTTCGACGAAATAGAGGGAAAGTTTGACGTGATAATATCCAATCCCCCCTACATTCCCTCGTCCGATATACAGGGACTGGACACGGAGGTGAAAGATCACGAACCCATAATCGCCTTGGACGGAGGGGCGGACGGGCTGGACTTTTACAGAATAATCGCCGCTACAGCGGCGGAAAAGCTCGTAGAAGGCGGCAGACTCTACCTGGAAGTGGGCATAAATCAGGCGAATGCGGTGGCGGATATGCTCTCCGGCTTTGAGGTGACGATTAAAAAGGATATGCAGGGGATAGACAGGATAATCTGCGGTGTGAAGAGATGATAGAGAAGCTGGAAGTTATAGAAAAAAGATACGGAGAACTTACTCGCCTGCTTGCGGATCCGAAAGTGATATCGGACAGGGAACAGTGGCAGAAATATGCCAAAGAACACTCGGAATACGAAGATGTGATGCAACTCTACGGCGAATATAAAAAACTGCTGTCCGATATAGAAGGCTGTGAGGAGATAATCAAGAGCGGGGAGGACGAAGAACTCGCCGAACTTGCAAAAGCGGACTTGGATGAGCTCAAAGAAAAGCGCGAAAAGTTGGAGCTGGAAATTAAAAAGTTACTGCTCCCCGCCGATCCAGACGATAACAAGAATGTCATCATAGAGATTCGCGCGGGTGCCGGAGGAGAGGAAGCGGGATTGTTCGGCGCCGTGCTGCAGAGAATGTACATGAGATATGCCGAGAGAATGCGCTGGAAGTGTGAACAGTTGAGTATAAACGAAACGGATTTGGGAGGAATAAAGGAGAGCGTATTTATGATTTCGGGCAAGGGAGCTTTTTCCATGCTCAAATACGAGAGCGGCGTGCATCGCGTACAGCGCGTTCCGCAGACAGAATCGCAGGGCAGAATCCACACCTCCACGGTTACGGTGGCGGTGCTTCCGGAAGTAAAAGACGTGGATGTGGAGATAAACGAGAAGGATTTGAAGATAGACTACTATCGTTCCAGCGGCGCGGGCGGTCAGCACGTCAATAAGACGGAATCGGCGGTGCGCATAACTCATATTCCCACGGGCATAGTCGTGGAATGCCAAAATGAGCGCAGTCAGATAAAGAATCGTGAAAGCGCCATGCAGGTGCTCAAAGCGCGCCTTTACGACCACTATCGCAGTTTGCAGGAGAGCGAATATGCCGCAAACAGGCGTATGCAAGTGGGCACGGGGGACAGATCGGAGAGGATAAGGACGTATAACTACCCTCAGGGCAGGGTTACGGACCACAGGATAGGCATGACGATGTATTCGTTGGACGCCTTTTTGGACGGAGATATCGGCGAGATGATCGAGGCTTTAAGACAGGCAGATCAGACCGCCCGCCTAAATAACGAGAATTAATTCGGAGGATGAGAGCATGATTAGGATGGACTCACACAGAAACGTATTGACCGATATGAACTGGTCTCCCACGTTGCAAGACGTAAGTCAGCCCAATCTTTTCAGGGAGATTTACGACTATGACAGCATACCCAAAACGGCGTTCAATTTCAGGAACACCCCTATGGATATGCCGGAAGATATATGGATGACGGATACCACTTTTCGTGACGGACAGCAATCCACCTCGCCCTTCACCGTACAGCAGATAGTCGATTTGTATAAGCTCATGCACAGACTGGGCGGTAAGAAGGGTATGATAAAGCAGGCGGAATTCTTTCTATATACGGAAAAAGACCGCAAGGCGGTGGAGGAATGCCAGCAACTGGGCTATGAATTTCCCGAGATAACCAGTTGGATCAGGGCGAACAAGAAGGATTTCGACCTGGTGAAGTCGATGGGTATCAAGGAAACGGGCATACTCGTGAGCTGTTCTGACTACCACATCTTCAAAAAGATGCACCTCACACGCCGTCAGGCGGCAGATCAATATTTGGGCATAGTCAAAGACGCATTGGATAAGGGCATAGTGCCCCGCTGCCACTTTGAGGATATAACTCGCGCCGACTTCTACGGCTTTGTGGTGCCCTTTGCCATAGAGTTGATGAAACTCTCGCACGAGGCGGGAATCCCCGTGAAGATACGCGCCTGCGACACGCTCGGATACGGCATAAGCTATCCCGGCGTAACGCTGCCGCGCTCCGTCCCCGGAATAATCGCGGGTCTGAAATATTATGCGCAGGTGCCCAGCGCTCAGTTGGAATGGCACGGACACAACGATTTCTATAAGGTGGTCACCAACTCCGCAACGGCATGGCTGTACGGATGCTCTTCCGTCAACTGCTCCCTCTTGGGCATAGGCGAACGCACGGGCAACTGTCCGCTTGAAGCAATGGTGATAGAGTACGCTTCTCTGCGCGGCACCACTAACGGCATGGATATATCGGTGATAACGGAGATAGCCGACTATTTCGAGAGGGAGATGGGCTATTCCATACCTCCGCGCACGCCTTTTGTGGGCAGGAACTTCAATACCACCCGTGCGGGAGTGCACGCGGACGGCTTGCTCAAAGACGTGGAGATTTACAACATATTCAATACGGAAAAGCTCCTTCACCGCGTACCCCTCGTATCCGTGGACAGTCACAGCGGTCTGGCGGGCATAGCTTATTGGATAAACGGCTATTATAAGCTGCCCAAAGATCACGAGATAGATAAAAAACACGAAATCGTGGTGAAGATGAAGGAGTATATAGACGAATTGTATGCCAAGGGTAGGAACACTTGCATGGGCGATGAGGAGATGGACGAGATACTTCGCCATTTGGATCCCAAACTGCACAAGAAACTCATAGACGCCGCAACCGGCGAAGATTATTGAGAGGGAGATATGAAATACATCAGTACCAGAGATGCAAAGCGCGTCGTTTCGGGCGCACAGGCTATAGTGGAGGGCATAGCTCCGGATGGCGGATTATATGTGCCCGAAAGTTTTCCCGCGCTCAAAGCAGAGGATTGGAAAAAACTGCTGGAAATGGACTACACGGAGAGGGCGGCGTATGTGCTATCCATGTATTTGGATGAATTTACCTATGAAGAACTGCTGGGATATGCAAAGGATGCATACGGCAGATTTTACGGGGAGGATCCCTGTCCTTTGGTGAAAGTGGACGATAGGCAGTATGTCTTGGAACTCTGGCACGGACCCACCTGCGCTTTCAAAGATATGGCGCTTACAATGCTCCCCCATCTGCTCACCGCGTCCAAGCGTAAATTGAGGGATGAGGGGAGAACGCTCATTCTCACCGCCACCTCGGGCGATACGGGCAAAGCCGCAATGGAGGGCTTCCGCGACGTGGAGGGTACGGGAATAATCGTGTTCTATCCTTCCGACGGCGTATCCGATATGCAGCGCAGGCAGATGATCACGCAGGAGGGAGATAACGTATGCGTGTGCGCCATTCGCGGCAACTTCGACGACGCTCAATCTGCCGTCAAACGCATATTCACAAGTAAGCAGGCGGCTGAAAAGCTGGCGGAATACGGCTGGAAACTCTCTTCCGCAAACAGTATAAACTGGGGCAGACTTGCTCCTCAGATAGCATATTATATATCTTCCTATTGTGACCTTGTAAACGCAGAGGAGATCGAGGACGGAGATAAGGTGGATTTTGTGGTTCCCACGGGCAACTTCGGCGACATTTTGGCGGCATACTATGCAATGCGCATGGGTACGCCGATAGGCAGGCTTATATGTGCGTCCAATTCAAATCGCGTGCTCACGGACTTCTTCGAAACGGGCGTATACGACACTCACCGCAAATTCGTGGAGACCATGAGCCCGTCTATGGACATTATCATCTCTTCAAATCTGGAAAGGCTCATATTCGAATATTCGGGAAGAAACGATAAACTTACCGCCGCGCGTATGGACGAACTCAAGAGCAAAGGCAAGTATTCCGTAACCGAGGAAGAGTTGAAGAATATGCGCGGAGTGTTCGGCATGGGCTGCTGCGACGAAGAGGGGACGAGATGCGCGATTAAGTACTATTTCGACGAGTATGGCTATTTGATGGATCCCCATACAGCCGTCGCCGCAGACGTATACAAGAATGCGGCGGAGGAAGAGGACAAACCGTGTGTGGTGGTGTCCACAGCCAATCCGTACAAGTTTCCTTCGGACGTGCTGGAAGCGGTGAGCGGGAAGAGGGAGGACGACCCATATAAGGCGGCGAAGATATTGTGCGAACTTACCGCTGCGGAAATACCTGAGCCTTTGAATGATTTGGACAAAAAGCAGGTGCGCTTCACGCAGGTTATAGATAAGAGCGAAATAGACAAATTTGTTCTTGACAGGGCGTCGCGCGCATAAGGGTATTGAATTTGCCCAAATTATGTTATATAATGTAAGTAAGAACAAAATAAGGGAGAATTGTATGGCACAAGTAAGAAAGGCGGTTATACCCGCGGCGGGATTCGGCACGAGGTTTTTACCCGCGACCAAGGCGTTGCCCAAAGAGATGTTGCCCATCGTGGACACGCCCACATTGCAATATGTGGTGGAAGAGGCGGTAAACAGCGGGGTGAGAGAGATACTCATCATCTTGGGCAAGAATAAAAAGTGTATAGAAGACCACTTTGATATAGCCGTGGAGCTGGAACAGCTGCTGGTAAAGACGGGGAAGTATGACTATCTTCAACAGATCAGGGATATAGCCAATATGGCGCATATCCACTACATAAGGCAAAAGGAGATGAATGGTTCGGCTAACGCCGTGCTGGAAGCGGAGGCGTTCATAGGCGGTGAGCCGTTTGCCGTGCTCTTCGGCGACGATTTGATGTATACAAAGGACGTCCCCGATAAGCGTCCCGCGCTTAAACAACTCATAGATGCATATGAAAACACAGGATGCACGGTGCTCGGCTGTCAGACGGTCAAGCGCGAGGATGCGGACAAGTACGGCATGATAGACCCCGGTCCGATGAAGGGCAGATATACTCGAATCAACGGGATCGCGGAAAAGCCGGAGCCGGGGAAGGCGCCTTCTCTGCTAGCCAGTATGGGCAGATTCGTGTTCACTCCTGAGATATTCGACATAATCAAGACGTTAAAACCTCATGACAACGGGGAAACATATCTCACGGACGCCATAGAGATAATAGCCAAGACGTCCGGCGCGTATGCCTATGACATGGAGGGGGAGAGATACGACGTGGGTGACAAGTTCGGATTTGTGCGCGCCACGATAGAGTATGCGCTCAGGGATAACACGCTCGCTCCGAAACTTACCCCTTACCTAAAAGAGCTTTCTAAAAAGTTGTAAGAAAAAACAGTTATTAGGGCGGCTGTAAAAGCCGCCTTTATATTTTTAGTGCCTGTTGAAGGGGAGAAAATCGCTGTCTCCGTCCAAATCGTCGCAAATGCAGATATTTTTTATGAGAGTGGCGCTTTTTATGGAGTCGAAGCCGTATTTCGAACGAATCTTGTCTATGGATTTTGCCAAAGTGTCGCTTTTTCCGCTTTGCGCTTGCATATCGAATAAGTTTGACTGTATCAAATCTCCTTCTTCACTCAAATTGAATACCGCCACACCCAAACCGCGCAGCGGCTTGTCCTTCCCCTCTCTGTAAAAAGTATCGAAAAGGGACATACTCTCTTGTGCAATCGCACCCGACGAATCCGTGGAGGGGGAGATAAGGCACTGCCTGGATTTTTGCGTCAAGTCGTTATACCTGAGAGATACCGATATGCCGGAAGCGGTCGTTCCCGCCTTTCTGAGGCGGGCGGCGACCATATCGCTCAACGCCGTGATGACGGAGGCGCATTCGTCGCGCGAGGTCACATCCTTGGGCATGGTGGTGGAGTGACCTATGCTCTTATGCACTCTTCCGTTATAGTATTCGCGTATGTCCTCCCCCTCTTCTCCGCGGGCGTAAGAGATGATCTTGGCGCCGTTTACCCCCATCTTCCTTTCCAGCAATTTTTTATCCGCCCCAGCCAAATCTCCTATGGTGCGTATGCCCAGGGACAACAGTGTGGCGTAGGTGTGTCTGCCCACCATGAGCATTTCGTTTGCGAGCAGAGGCCAAATCTTCTGCCTGTAATTTTCCTTGGATATCACGGTTGTGGCGTCCGGTTTTTTCATGTCCGAACCCAGTTTTGCAAATATCTTGGTGAAGGATACGCCCACGGAAATGGTTATGCCTATCTCCTTTTTTATCCTTTCGCGCAGCTCGTCGGCAATCTTTGCCCCCTGTCCGAAAAGGCGGGAAGAAGAGGTCACGTCCAGCCAGCCTTCATCTATGCCGAATGGCTCTACTTTATCCGTATATTGCTTATATATGTCGAAGATGGAGTTGGAAACATTCACATATTTTTCAAAATGCGGCTCCACCAGCACAAGAGAAGGACATTTATTTTGAGCCTGTCGTATTGTTTCAGCCGTCCGTACTCCGAATTTTTTGGCAATATTATTTTTTGCAAGTATTATCCCGTGCCTTTTCTGCGGATCGCCGCAAACCGCCACGGGAACGTCTTTTAATTCGGGGCGTCCCATGCATTCCACGGATGCGTAGAAATTATTTGCGTCGCAGTGAAGAATTGTCCTCATATCTATATTATAACGCCCAAATCGATAATTGTAAACAAAGTGAATTTTATTGTTATTTACGCGCGCTTGTGTTATAATTAACTATATGAGGAAAAAGGCGGCGATTTTAATAATTGCGATACTGCTATGTGCGCTTGTGCTCGGTTTGACGGCGTGTGCGGGTACAGAGCTGGAATCGGGATATTCGGACGTGGTGGAAGAGTTCTACGGGGACGGAATGTCCTACACCTCTTCTTACGCCGCGCCCGCGTATGCAACGCAATTTTCCGATTTTCCCAGAGTGGATAAAAAACTGGTGGTGGATAACAGGATATCCGGCTCCCATATAACCGGTCTTTATCTGCCTGCGGGAGAGAGCGTTACCGTGCGAATTCCTTCTTCCGCAATTACAAGCAGATCTTTTGTGTCTGTAATTGCCGACGACGGCAGCGAGGTGAGTAGAACGCCGCTGCTGAACAGGGAAAACACAGTTACTGCGTCCGAGGGGGGAATATTGCTCTTTACCATAGGCGAATCCTTGGTGAGCGACACGCTCAGTCCCTTGGAGATATATTTCAGCGGCGCCATGCCCGCGCCTTTTTATAGATACGGACTGGATTCAGAGGATGACTTGGGCGACCTTGAAGCATATGGGGATATGCTCATTCCCTTGGATTGCGGCAATATTCGAGTGTATGCGCCCGCGTCCGCTCTCACGCAACTCACATCGCTTAAAGAAACGATGGGGTGGTGGAAGTCGGTGGTGGGATATATGTCCGAAGCCCTCTTGGCAAGACGCACGGACGGAAACATCAGTCCAGTGAAGGCATATTACACGCAAGAGGCGAACTTCGAAACTCAAATCTTGCTCACTTCCGACGATATGGAGGGGGCGCTTACATATGATTCGTTTACGCAGTCGTCTGCGGGACTTTCCGCCATGGAAAAGATAGGCATAGCCTTGGCGGGAGAGAGGTCAGACGGAGAACTTTTGGGCAAACTTGCCGCATATAACGCATATATGCTTTTTAAGGACGCCTTTGTCATATATGACGAAAGCTCGACGGAAGAGCAGGGTAAGCTGTATTTTTCCAACGGATATGCCGTACTGGAAAAGATGATGTCGGGTATTAGCGACAATCCCGTTATGGATGTGATACTCTGTCTTATGCACAGCGGAGGCACTGCCTATTCCAATGAATTTTTAGCCTCGTTCACTTCCGGCGTAAACGCGCGTTCGATAGCGGAAAACGCGGCAAAGGTGTTTGGAATTAATGCCTGCGCGTTTATCTCGGATATGTTGGGAGAAAGTGTATCTTTGAACGCGGAGGAGGGCGTACGGGAATATATCCCCGCATTCAACTACTATACCCGCTGCGTAGAGGACGCCAACGAACAGAACGGATATAAGGTGTATGCCGGAGCCACGCACAAGGTGGACTTTGCCGAGCGTACACTGATATATGGCGGAGAGGTGAAGGACATCTCTTTACAGGGCAGCAACGGCTGGGAGAGGAGAGAGGACGGCTACTATTATACCGCTCTTTCGGAAAATGTGCGTGACGGATACACTCTCACCGTCACGGCGCTGGTCGGCGGAGAGGAAATGCAATTCGTATCTTACGGCGATATAAGTTTGAACGTAAACGCCGCGTCATACAATTTATATACATCTCTCCCGCTGGACAGTACGGAAAACGGAATGGTAACCCAGACCGCAATGGACAGCGCGGTAAAGATATATGAGGACTATGACCCCGAGTATTCCGCATCCTTGGGCAGTGCGGATTGCGGAGAGGCGGCGTACGACGGAGCGGCGATAGACAGCAATACATACACCTTCTCCGTTACGTCTTTCAACTTTGAAGTGCAAGAGGACGGAAGATATACATTCAGCATCATGAATTCCGATACGGGCTTTTGCTACTATCGCGTGGACTTCGGAGTGGGGGACTATGAGTTCACCATGTTCGACAACTATGTTCCGGTGCAGACGTTGGGATTGCTCAGTCACACCGAAGAGCTTAAATCGGGGTATGTATATCGCTTCGATATGTATTTGATACAGCCCGGTATATCCAACAGCCTGACCTTATATGTGTCCAAGGACGGAGGGGATTACCTCCCCGTGCGGGCAGAATATATGTCCTTCCCGGGGACATCCAAGAGCGAGCAGATGAAATATACCGCTCCGTATGTGTCCTTGCAGGGGGTGGCTTATCCCGATACCTTATATATGGGCGCGGACACTTCCGGCTGGACGGGAGTAATAGGCTCGGGGGCGTCTGCCGTTTCAGGAGAACAGGCGGCTGTGCTCGACGGCGACGCGAGCAGCGTGTCCTCGTTTGTGCTGAGCACCAGAAACAGAGGTACTTATACTCTCAATTTCGACAAGCCGACGGAGTTGGACTATGTGCGCGTATACGCCTCCGCCGAAGGGGTGAATTATGCCGTTATGCTCTATGACGGGGAGTGGAGAAAACTCGCCGACAATCTGACGGGCGATATTCGTTTGGCGTGCGACGGGAGTTATTCCGCGCTCAGGCTGGAAATTACCGGCAGCGGCAATCTGCGTATTAGGGAGATAGAGGCGGGCAACGTCGTAGACAACTGCACTTTCGTACCGCATACAAGTTCGAGTATATGGTATGAGGGAAATTGGTCGCGTCTTGCCGGAGGAGTGAGCATAAACGGAAGTATCGCGGTGAATACGGGAGATGCGTACGCGGAATATAATTTCTACGGGGACGAGGTGGCGGTTATGGCGACTGCCGGACCGCGCTACGGCAACGCAACCATATATATAGACGGCAGGAAATATACGAGTATATCCCTTCATGCGGATGTGCAGACATACCAAGCCGTGGTGTTCTATGCCAAACTGGACGAGGTGGGCAGCCATACGATAAGAGTGGAGGCGGAAGGCGGGGATATGATAAATATCGACGCTTTGGCTTATTCCGAAGGGGAGTACGATCCCGATGATACCGCCATGCCGTTCAATCCATATTATCTGTTCATATTGTTGGCAATAGTCGTGGCGGGAGTCGCGATATGCGCCGTTCTCGATTACAAAAACAAACATAAAAAACCCGGCAAAGGCAAAAAAGCCGCAATAAATGGGGCAGGCGAAGAGGCGCAAGAGGCTGCCGATACGAAAAACTTCGAGGGAGAATCTTCCGCAAGCGATAAAAAAGTTTAGGTGAGATAAGAAAAAGGCGGATAACCGCCTTTGTCATTGCAAATTGCATTTATTTTATATTAGCTTCATCTTATCATCGTAGTCATAGGCGCAGCACTTAAATAAAAGATCTGCGCTGTCTGTCAAACATGGGGGTATATTCAGTCTGATTCTGTCGCGAGGGCGAGTGATCGCCGGACGCGCGAGGGCGCGCAGAAGGTGCCGACTCTCCCTCTTCACAGCCAGCACGTTGATATAGCTTACGGCGCATTCTTTCAGCCGTTGCGCGGTGAAGGTGTTTCCCAGAGCGATATTCATAAGCAATCTGTTTATGCGTGCAAAGGTGTAGCGCTTGGATTTTACGGAGAGCGCAAGCTCGTCTTGATCGGAGCAGGAGAGCGCAAGTTTGCGTATTTTATTGTCCAATCCTTCGCCCATGTCGCAGATATTCTTTAAGTCGGACGTCAAAATAGTCTTTTTCAATATTGATGCAAAGCCCGCAGAGCTGTCTTTATTCTTCAATACGGGAAACACATAGTCGGGTACGGCGCAGGCGGCTTTTTCCACATCTCCTTCTTTTGCCGCGCGTCGGATGGCTTTTGAAGAGGAAATTCCACCCTCCAGCTCCTCGCTCAAATGGGAGGAATATAAGCGGGGGATGGTTACAAGGCGCATATTGCACCCCAAATTCTCAGCCGCGCGCACATATTCCACCCCCAGCATATTGTTGGGGGAGGTCAATACCTCCGCCACCTCTTCATCGGCGAATTCGCGGGCGGCGCGTTGCATTGCCACCGGATAGGAAACCCCTTCTTCCAGTATTTCTTTCACGCGTTTTTGATAAGGAATATTGGAGGGAGAGGTCAGACGCGCGGCGGCTCGTATGAGTTCTATGTCACCGCATTCGCTGCCGAACCAGAGTTCTTCCGCTCCGCACAGGCGCGCCACTTTCACGCCGCCCAAAGCGAATATCTCGGCAGGGGCACAGGCGTATTCCGCAGGCAGTTCCGCCACCATATCCGCTCCGCCTTTTACGGCGTGTTCCGCGCGCGTATATTTATCGGCGCACGCCAGTTTACCGCGCTGAGTCACGTTTCCGCTCATCACGCATACCACCTGTCGTCCGCCGTCACCTTTTATCTTGCTTAAAAGATGAGCGTGCCCGTTATGGAAGGGATTAAATTCACATATTACAGCCGCAATTTTCAATTATTTGTCCCAAATCCTTTTGCAAATATTTTCTCAATGGTATATAATTAGTATAGCATTATCTCACGATAAAATAAAGTGATTTCGGAGGCAGAAAGTGAGCAAGGTCATAGATGACATAATTGCCAAGGCACAGCACAATGTCAAAACCATAGTTTTGGCGGAAGGTGAAGAGCCGCGTACCGTGGCGGCGTCGCAGATCGTAGCAGCCAAGGGCATTGCAAAACTTATTCTTTTGGGTGACGAAGCCAAGATAAAGGATATGTATCCCAACTTCAAAGGCAAGAATATCACCATAGTCAATCCGCTGACAGGGGAAAACGAAGAGTATATCAACGAATATTACGAATTGCGCAAAGCCAAGGGCATGACTTTGGAGCAGGCGCGCTTGACCATGAAGAATCCTCTCTTCTACGGAGCTATGATGGTCAGAAAAGGACTTGCAGACGGCATGGTTGCAGGTGCAATCAACGCTACCGGCAACGTACTCAGAGCAGGACTTCAAATTATAAAAACCGCACCCGGCATCAGGACCGTAAGCAGCTGTTTTATTATGTGTCTGGACGAAACGCAGATGAAAGACAGGCACGTCATGGTGTTCGGCGACAGCGCCGTAAATATTGCTCCCACCGCTCAGCAACTTGCGGACATAGCGGTTGCTTCCGCCCAAACGGCAAAGCTCATGGCGGGCATTGAGCCTCGTATAGCGATGCTTTCTTTCTCCACCAAGGGGAGTGCAAAGCATGAGGAAGTGGACAAAGTGGTGGCAGCCACGAACTTCGTAAAATACGCCCATCCCGAATTGCTTATAGACGGGGAATTGCAGGTGGACGCGGCAATAGTGCCCTCAGTGGCGCGACTCAAAGCGCCCGATTCGCCGGTGGCAGGTAATGCCAACGTGCTTATCTTCCCCTCTTTGGAGGCGGGCAATATAGGCTATAAGTTGGTTCAACGCTTCTCCGGTGCGGAGGCGATAGGTCCTATATGCCAGGGATTTGCAAAGCCGGTTAACGACCTCTCTCGCGGTTGCAGTGTGGACGATATCGTGTCCGTAGTAGCTATAACCGCCGTGCAAGCCCAGCAAAACGACGCAAACAAGGGGGATAAAAAATGAAAATTCTGACTGTAAATGCAGGTAGTTCTTCGCTTAAATATCAGCTCATAGAGATGACGGATGAATCCGTGTTGTGCAAGGGCGGAATAGAGCGCATCGGGCTGAAAGGTTTTTCTTCGCCCAACATTAAGCACAGCGGCATAAACGGCGAAGTGGAAAAGAAGGTCGAGCTTGCCGATCATACGGAAGCGTTCAATCAACTCATGCAGCTGCTTACGGATAAGGAGCACGGAGTAATCAATTCCGTGGACGAAATATCCGCGGTAGGTCACAGGTTCGTACACTCGGGCACGGGCGGTTCAAAGCCCTGCCTTTTGAACGAGGCAAAGCTGGACAGCTTGTATGCAGACAGGGATTTGGCTCCGCTGCATATGCCCGCAAACGTAAGTTGCGTGCGCTCTTGCATGAAGGTCATGCCCGGAGTGCCCAACGTAGGCGTATTCGACACCTATTTCCATTCCACAATGCCTCCGCAGGCGTATATGTATGGCGTGGCGTATGAGGACTACGAGAAGTACCATGTGCGCAAGTACGGCTTCCACGGCGCATCGCACCGCTATGTCAGCGCCAAGGCGATAGAATATCTCAAAGAAAAGAAACTTCCCGCAGGCAAGATTATCACCTGTCATTTGGGCAACGGTTCTTCAATAACGGCTGTAAAGGACGGCAAGTGCGTGGATACGTCTATGGGCATGACTCCGCTTGCAGGAATGCTGATGGGAACGAGAAGCGGCAGCGTAGATCCGTTCATCGTGGACTATTTAGGCAAAAAACGAGGCATGACTTCGGAAGAAACCCTTTACTATCTCAATAAAAAGTGCGGTTTCGTGGGATATTGCGGATATTCCGATTGCCGAGATATATACCGTCTGATCGCGGAAGGCGACGAAAAAGCGCGCCTTGCCATGGACGTATTCGGATATCAGATCAGAAAGATAGTGGGCGGTTTTGCCACTGCAATGAATGGACTGGACGCCATCATATTCACCGGGGGCATAGGCGAAAATTCTGCCGACGCGCGCCGCGATATATGCAAGGATATGGAGTTTTTGGGCGCAAAGTTCGATGTGAAAGCGTCGGATAAAGCCCCTCGCGGACAGATAGCGGAGATAAGCACCGCCGACTCCAAGGTGAAGATGCTCATAGTGCCCACCAATGAAGAGATAGTCATAGCCCGCGATACACGCGAAGTCGTGTACGGAAAATAAAAGAAATATCGCTTATTATATAATAAATACGCGTAAAATTGTTTGACAATGCGTGTAAAATCTTATATAATAGCAGGGCAAACCCGATTATAAGCAGAGGAGGTGTACGAAAATGGCAGTACCCAAGGGAAAAACTTCTAAGGCCAGAAAGCGTTCGAGGGCGGCTAACTGGAAGCTCAGCAAGCCCAATCTCACAGAGTGCCCTCATTGCCACGAGCTTAAAATGAATCACAGAGTGTGCGGCAACTGCGGATACTACGACGGCGAACAAGTCGTTGATAAGACCGAAAAGAAAGCTGACTGAGTTTGTCGGCTCGAATTATCATGCAAATCGACCGTGCACTCAGTTGTGCGGTCTTTTTCTTTAAGGAGAATTTATGAGAATAGCGGTAGATTGTTATGGCGGAGATTATTGTCCGCAGGAAGCGGTGGCGGGAGCCGTTGCCGCATTGGATAAATTGCCCGAGTTGAGCGTGATACTCACAGGTTATGCCGATGAGATAAACGCGCTTTTGCAGGGCTATAAGTACGACAAGGGCAGAGTGGAAGTAGTGGCAGCCGATGAAGTAATTACCAACTCCGACTCGCCCGCAAAAGCCATAATGCGCAAGAAGAACTCCTCCACGGTGGTGGGGCTTAATTTGCTCAAAGAAGGCAGGGCGGACGGAATGGTTTCCTCCGCAAATACGGGCGCTCTGCTCGTGGGAGGCAGTATAATTTTGGGACTTTCGGAAGGAGTTACGCGCGCGGCGCTCTGTCCCGTTCTTCCCAACGCAAAGGGAGCGTACACCATCTTGGCAGACGGCGGCGCCAATATAGACTGTCGTCCCGAACAGCTGTGCGAATTCGCCGTCATGGGCAGCGTATATATGAGCGAGATGTTCAAAATAACATCTCCGACCGTGGGACTTTTGAATAACGGAGCGGAGCCGGAAAAGGGCAACGACCAGACAAAGGCAGCGCATAAATTGCTTGCTACTACGCAGGGGATAAATTTCGTCGGAAACATAGAGTGCAGAGATCTGCTCACAGGCGCAGTCGACGTGATTGTCGCGGATGGTTTTAACGGCAATATCGGTATAAAGGCGAGCGAGGGCATGGGAAGCGTCTTATTCGGCTTGATCAAAGAGGGCATCATGCAGGGCGGTCTGCGCGCCAAGTTGGGATATATTATGTTAAAGCCCGTGCTCAAAAAGGTTAAAAATAAGATGAGCAGTGACGACGTGGGCGGAGCAGTATTCCTCGGAATGAAAAAGGTGCTTGTAAAGACGCACGGTTCGGGAAAGGCTCAGGCGTTTATGAACGCGATCGCCAAGGCGTACGGCATGGCGGAGAGCAGAGTGCCGGAGAAGATAGAGGACGGACTCAAATTCAGATGAATATATTAAAGGCGGAAGAGATAACGGGATATGTGTTCAAGGACAAGGCGATTATAGCCGCCGCTTTGACTCATCCGTCGATGTCCACGGTATCCGAGGCGGAAAACTATGACAGGCTGGAATTTTTGGGCGACAGTATTTTGGGTGCGGTAGTGTCGGAAAGGCTGTATGCCCTCTATCAGGACAGCGACGCGGGCGAGTTGACCAATATGCGTAAAGCTATCGTGTCAAAAGAGCCCATTTCCCGTTTGGGAGCCGCCGTAGAATTGCTTAAATGCTCAGATAGTATGCCCAATACACCTCTCAACGCAAAGAGATATTGCGATGTATATGAGGCGGTTATAGGCGCGCTGTGCGTGGATGGAGGGCTGTCTGTCGCGCGGGAATTCGTGCTTAAAACGGCGGGGGACGCCATAAATTCACATCCCGACTATCGCGACTACAAGAGCGAGGTGAACGAGCTTTACGACAAGTACGAATATCGCGTTATCTCGGACACGGAAGAGGGCGTAACGGTGGAACTCGAGGTGCACGGCAAGACGATAGCGGAGGGAAAAGGATCTTCCAAAAAAGCCGCGGAGAAGGACTGCGCTAAGAATGCCGTTATTCTTTTTCATTCTAGTGCCGGAAAAGCATAGATAAAAGCGGAAATAGACGTTGTCGGGCGCTTAACAGTTGAAAATATAAGATATTTGTCGAAATAGATGTTTATACCGCACGCGGTTTTCATGCAGGCGGCTTTTGTTTGAATAAATGCTTGCGTTGGCGGGCATTTTATTGTTATAATTATTATAATATAACTAGGAGTATCCGTATTTGAATTTTAAGAAAATAGAAGTATTCGGTTTTAAGTCCTTTGCCGATCGCAAGGTCATAGAGATCAACGACGGTATTACGGGTATCGTAGGTCCCAACGGTTGCGGCAAGAGTAATGTTGCGGACGCCGTGCGTTGGGTGCTGGGCGAACAGAGTGCAAAGGCTTTGCGCGGCAAGAGTATGCAAGACGTCATATTCAACGGCACAAAGGTGAGAAAATCTATGTCTTTTGCGGAAGTGTCACTTTACTTTGACAATAAGGACAAACTCTTTCCCACGCTTGCTTTCGATGAAGTAAAGATAACCAGAAAACTTTTCCGCTCGGGAGAGAGCGAATATTATATAAACGATACGCAGTGCCGTTTGAGGGATATTCAGGACATAATCCGTAATACCGGCTTGGGTAAGGAAGGATATAGTATAATAGGCCAGGGCAGAGTTTCGGAGATTATAAACGCAAAGCCCGTGGACAGAAGGGCTATATTTGAAGACGCAGCAGGTATTTCCACCCATAAAAAACGCAAGAAGGAAGCTCAGTCCAAGTTGGAACAGACGGAGAATAATTTGCAGAGGATAGAGTCCATATTGCAAGAGTTGGACCGTCAGCTGGAACCGCTGGAAAGGCAGAGCGCAGACGCCAGGAAATATCTGCAACTGCGCGATGAATTGCGCGATTTGGAGATAAACGAGTTTGTCTATGGTTATGAGCACAATGCCGAACTCAAAGCGCAGGTTCAGCGCGATTTGGACGCTGTCATAAGACAGCTGGAAGAGTTGCGCGTTCAGTCGGAAGATGCGGACAGGCGTTATTCCAAGATGACCATGGACAGGAACAATACGGATGTATACATCTCCCGTCTGAGAGATGAACTTACCGCTTTGGCGGTGGCGGCGGAGAGTATTCGAGGTACCGGCAATACCCTCTCCGAGCGTATGGCGCACCTCACTTCCAACAGAGAAGAGGCGGAGGCGCGCCTTGTCGCCATAGAAGAAGATATAGACAAAAAAGAGCAGGAACATACATATCATGTCACACACCTCAACATGGCAAAAGAAGAGCAGGGGGAAGTGAAAGAAGAGTACGACGAACTGGATAAGGAATATGAAGAACTGCTGGCAAAACTAACGGAAGGCGAGCGGGAGATGGAGAGCCGCAACGATGAACTGCTCAAAGCCATGGAGAGTATTGCGGACATAAAGGAAAACTACGGAAAACTTACCGCTGAGCGCGATACCCTGATGGAGCGCGAGGACGAGCTGAGCGCGGAGATGACCGACCTTAAAAGCGAGCTAAAAGGCGCGGAAGAGGATAAGCTGGAGTTGGAGAGCACGGTGCAGAGGCTGCGCAAACAGCGCGACAGACTGGCGTCTTCCAGAAACGAAGTGATGTTTGCCCTGCGTGAAGCCAATGCGAAAGTGGAGAAAAACCGCTCCGCATCCGTAGATATTCAATCGCGTATGAGCGGATTGGAATCAAGAATAAAATTGCTTGCCGATTATAGTCGCGACTACGCAAACTTTCGCGACGCAGTCAAACATCTGATGCAGGCGGCGCGCCATGACGAAGAACTGGATTCGCATATAGAAGGATTGGTTGCGGATATCATCAAGGTGCCCAAAGAGTATGAAACCGCCATATCCACGGCGTTGGGCGGTTCCGTTCAAAATGTGGTCACAGCGAATGAAGAGGACGCAAAATACCTGATAAGATATTTGAAGAACAATAGATTGGGTGCGGTCACGTTTCTCCCCATGACCAGCTATAAGAGGCGCGACCTCGATCCGAGAATGACGGGCATATTACGCGAAAGCGGCTGCTTGGGAGAGGCGTCTAAGCTGGTATCTTATGAAAGAAAATACGACAGCATAATCAGCGGTCTGCTGGGCAGTACCATCGTATTCGACAATTTGGACAACGCGGTTTCCGCGGCGCGTAGGTACGGCTATAATGTGCGCATCGTCACCTTGGAAGGCGATATGCTCAACACCACGGGCGCGATAAGCGGCGGAACTGTGAACAAATCCGCCATGTCCAATGTGTTCGGACACGAGCGCACCCTGCAAGAGTACAAGGACAATGCGGAGAAGCTGAAAAAAGAGTATGACAAAGTTGTTGCGGCGTACAAGAGGGCGCAGGAAGAAGCGGAAGAACTGCAAGAGCAGCTGAAAGCGTTTGATGAAGATTTCCACAACGCGGAGGTGGAACTCGCCACCGCAACTCAAAAGCTGGAAAAGGCGGCGGGTAAGTGTAACGAATTGTCCGCGTCCCTCACCGCCAAGACGGACGCAAGGGAGAATATCCGCCGCAGGATTCAGCTGATAAGCAACGCGTTGGACAGCGTAGACACGGGAGCGGGAGTGCCGGCACACGACGATGAGGCGGAAAAAGAGCGCAGGGCGGGATATGCCAGAATGCGCGAACGCAGCAAGGAGCTTTCCTCCAGATTAACCGAACTCAGAGTTCAGCTGACCAATTTGGAAAACAATATAGCCATGCACGGGGATAATATTTCCCGTTTGGAGGGGGAGAGTAAGGCTTTGACGGAGGAGCGCACGGCTATAAGGCAGGCGCTCACCGCTACCGAAGACAAGATAAAGCAGACGGAATCAGATATAGACAACGCCGTAGTAAGTGCGGAGGATAAGAAGCGCCAGACGGAGATAAAGGAGAAAATAGCTTCGTTGGATGAGTATAAATCCAAACTGGACGAAGATATCGCGGCGCTGTTATTGTCCAAGGACAATTTGACGAAATCCACCATATCCGCTAATGAGGAGAAGGTGAGGCAGGAGACCAAGATGCAGAAGATAGACGAGGACGCCGAGGAGATGCGCGTGCATATATCCGAGGAATACGACTTGGACTATGCCGGTGCAGTGCGTTTCAGAAGGGCGGATTTCGACCACGAAAAGGCAGTGGGAGAGATAGCCAAACTGAGGCGCACGATGAGCAAGATAGGTCCCGTCAATTTGGAATCAATAGATATGTATAAGGAAACGCAGGGCAGGCATGACGAACTCGCCGCCCAGCGCGACGATATGCGCAAAGCACAGTCGGACATCATGGAGATAATCGCCACTTTGAGCAAGGAGATGAGCGAGCGCTTCAATAGGGAGTTTAAGAAGATAAACTCCAACTTTCAGACGATATTTTCCGAGATGTTCGGCGGCGGTACGGGCAGGTTGGAAGTGGATTTGGACAGTGCGGAAGATCCGCTGGAAGCAGGCATAGAGATATATGCGGAGCCTCCCGGCAAGAATTTGCGCAACCTCTCGCAGCTTTCGGGCGGCGAGCAGGCGTTTACCGCCATATGTATTCTGTTTGCAATCTTGCGCCTGCGCCCCATGCCCTTTTGCATATTGGACGAGATAGACGCGGCGCTGGATGAAAGCAACGTGGATCTGTTTGCGCGCTACTTAAAGAGATTTTCCGACAGTACGCAATTCATAGTTATCACGCACCGCAAACCCACCATGGAGCAGGCGGATATGCTCTACGGCGTGACCATGCAGGAATTGGGCGTATCGGACGTGGTGTCTGTGTCGCTTAAAGAGGCTGTCAAACACAGCAGTTCCGAATGAGGTGAAAAATGGGAATATTCGGTAAATTGGCGCAGGGTCTGAAAAAGACAAAGGAAGCCATAGCAAAAAAGTTCTATTCGCTCTTTACGGGCAGGGCGCTGGATGAGGACTTCTTCGATGACTTGGAGAGTGTGCTCATATCCTCCGACATGGGAGTGGAGGCCACCGAACAGATCCTCTCCCGCTTTAAGGACGAATGTTTTGAAAAACGCATATCCAAGGCGGAGGACGCCAGGGAACTGCTCAAAGAGATAATGGTGGAAAGCATAGACTACGACGTCGCTCCGTACGAGTATCCGCTTATCATATTGGTGGCGGGGGTGAACGGCGTGGGCAAGACCACCGCCATCGGCAAGATGGCAAAATACTTCAAAAGTAAGGGAAAAAGCGTTGTTATGGCGGCTGCCGACACATTTCGGGCGGCTGCCGGAGAACAGCTGGAAGTGTGGGCTCAGCGTGCGGGAGTGCGCCTCATAAAGCACGAAGAGGGGTCAGATCCCGCAGCCGTGGTATTCGACGCCCTCTCGTCTGCAAAAGCAAAGGGTACGGATGTGGTGCTCATAGATACGGCGGGCAGATTGCAGAACAAGAAGAATTTGATGAACGAGCTGTCCAAGATAAATAAGGTGGTGGAGAGGGAATGTCCCGATGCGGACTATCGCACATATATAGTGCTTGATGCCACCACCGGTCAGAACGCTTTGTCGCAGGTGGAGGCGTTTGACGAGATAATCGACGTGGACGGCATAATTTTGAATAAGATGGACGGCACTGCCAAGGGAGGAGTGGTGTTTGCCATCTCCGCGGAACGGGAGTTGCCCGTCATATTCGTGGGCGTGGGCGAAAAGATAGACGATCTGGCAGAGTTCGACGCCAAGACGTTTATAGACTCCATATTCGAGTGACGCGCAAATTGAAAGCTGACAAAAATCATATCGCCTCCGCTTAGGCGGAGGTAATTTTATCGTTTTTTTTGTTGACATTGGCAAACGGGACGTATATAATATAAAGGAAAAATGCTTTAACAAGTATTTTTACTTGACGGCTATGGAAAAAAGAGATAAACTGTATATCGGATTGTATAACGACTATTATGGGGCTTTGCTGACGGACTACCAACGCGAACTCGTGGATATGTATTACAATCAGGATATGTCTTTGGGTGAAATAGCCGAGGCACATTCCATCTCTCCGCAGGGGGTGTCCGATACTTTGAAAAGGGCGGAGCGCACTCTTATAGAAGCTGAGAGGAAGTTGAAGATGGTAGAGAAATCGGATATGCTGCGCAAAATTTTGGACGAGATCGCCCTTTCGGGCGGAGAGAAAGCAGCGCAGCTTGCCAAGAGGGCAAGGGATCTCTTGGATAGTTGATAAGGAGTAGATAATGGGCGCATTCAGCGGACTGAGCGAAAGATTGTCACATATATTTTCCAAGCTCAAGGATAAGGGTAAACTTACCGAGCTGGAAGTGAAGAGTGCGATGCGAGAAGTGCGTATCGCTCTGCTGGAAGCCGACGTGAATTTGTCGGTGGTCAAGCAGTTTATAGGCAATGTGAGCGAAAAGGCGGTGGGCGAACAGGTCCTTAAAAGCCTTTCTCCCGCACAGCAGGTCATAGCCATAGTCAAAGACGAGCTGACCAATGTGATGGGAGGGACGTCATCTAAGTTGAAAGTGGCGGACAAGCCACCCACAATAATATTGATGTGCGGCTTGCAGGGCGGGGGCAAGACCACAATGTGCGGAAAACTTGCGGTAATGCTGAGAAAACAGGGCAAGAAACCGCTGCTCGTGGCGTGCGACATATACCGTCCCGCAGCCATAAAGCAGTTGCAAGTTGTGGGTAAGAATGCCGACGTGCCCGTGTTCGAGATGGGGCAGACAGATCCGCAGAAAATAGTAAAGGGCGCTTTGAAAGAGGCGGAATCGAAGGGCTATGACACATTGATTATAGATACCGCCGGCAGATTGCATATAGATGACAAGCTGATGGATGAAATATCCGGGCTGAAAAAGGCGTTCAATCCCGATGAAATCCTGCTTGTCGTGGACGCAATGACCGGTCAGGACGCGGTGAACGTGGCAAAGGCGTTTAACGACGTGATGGATGTGACGGGCGTGGTGCTCACCAAGTTGGACGGCGACACCAGAGGCGGCGCGGCGCTGTCCATAAGGGCGGTTACGGGCAAACCCATCAAGTTCTGCGGCACGGGAGAAAAACTTTCGGATATAGAAGTTTTCCATCCCGAACGCATGGCGTCGCGTATATTGGGTATGGGCGACGTGCTCACCTTGATAGAAAAGGCGCAGAGTGCGTATACGGAAGAAGAAGCAAGGGAGATGCAGCGCAAGATGAAGGAAAAATCCTTCACTTTGGAAGATTATCTCTCGCAGATAGATAAGATGAAGGGCATGGGAGATATGTCCCAGATGCTGGGAATGATCCCCGGACTTGCGGGCAAACTAAAAGGTCAGGATCTGAGCGTGGACGAGAAGAACATGAAAAAAGTCAAGGCGATAATTCAGTCTATGACTCCCGCCGAACGGCAGAATCCCGATATTATCAAGGGCTCGCACAAGAAGAGAATTGCTGCGGGAAGCGGAACCACCATTCAAGATGTGAATACGCTGCTCAAACAGTTCTCGCAGGTCAGAGAGATGATGAGCCGTATGTCCAATATGGGCAGGCGCGGATTCAGAATGCCTTTCTAATAATACGACAATACAATTTTTCATATAAAGGAGAAAACAAAAAATGGTTAAAATCAGACTCACCAGAATGGGCAGCAAGAAAGCACCTTTCTATCGCATTGTGGCAATCGACAGCCGTAAGGCAAGAGATGCGCAATATCTCGACAATATCGGCTACTACGATCCCACCAAGAATCCCGCAGTCGTAAAGGTGGATTCTGCCAAGGCTACCGAATGGATCAACAAGGGCGCCCAGATGTCCGACACCGTGAGAAGCATCTTCAAGCAACAGGAAATCATCAAGTAATATGGAAGAGCTGGTTAGATATATCATCTCTTCTCTTGTAGACGATAAGGACAGCTTTGATGTGGAAACGGTGACAGAAGGCGAAAACACCGTGATAAATATCACCGTAGACAAGAAAGAGATAGGAAAGGTTATCGGCAAGCAGGGCAGAATTGCTAAGGCAATCCGTATGCTGGTAAAGGCGGCGTCCAAAGACGGCGGCAAATATTATGTGGATATAATAGAAAAATGAGGAACACGGTCACGGTCGGAACCGTGGCTAAGCCGCAGGGTATCAAGGGCGAGATAAAGGTAAACCCCCTAACCGACGATAACAAGCGCTTTTTCGACTTAAAAAAAGTCATAATCGGCGGCGTACATTACGCCGTCGCAGGTGCGCGCGTCACGCCGGCAGGGGTTTTTGTCAAGTTAGACGGCATAGAAGATAGGAATGCGGCGGAGCTTTTGCGCGGGAAAGAGATATATGTGAGTCGCGAGGACGCAGTCGCACTGCCGGACGGCAGGTATTTTATCGCCGATATCATAGGCTGCCGTCTTATAAAGAGCGGCAAGCCGTTTGCCACGGTGAAGGACGTTTTGCAATATTCATCCACCGATATATACGAAGCCGCCATGGATAAGGGCGGCAGAGTTGCGTTTCCCGCATTAAAACAGGTTATAGAGAAAATAGACGTAGCAGAGGGCGTGATAGAGGTGAACGCGGAGAAATTCGAGGAGGTGGCATTGTATGAGGATTGATGTCGCCACAATTTTTCCTGAGATGTTTGACTGTCTTAAAAGCGGAGTTATCGGAAAGGCTTTGGATAAAGGGCTTGTCACGGTAAACGCAGTGAATATACGCGATTATACGTTGGACAAGCACGGCAAATGCGACGATACTCCATTCGGAGGCGGAGCGGGTATGGTCATGACGCCTCAGCCCATACACGACGCTATTCATGCGCTCGATCCGAACAGGAACGCTCTTCGCATATATATGTCGCCCAAAGGAAAGACGTTGGATCAAGCTGCCGTTATCCGGCTGGCGCGGCGCGAACATATTCTAATATTGTGCGGAAATTACGAGGGAGTGGATCAGCGCGTCATAGATGAGGACATAGACGAAGAAATTTCCATAGGCGACTATGTGCTCACGGGCGGAGAGTTGCCTGCCATGGTGCTGATCAACGCCTGTGCCAGATATGTAAAGGGAGTGCTGGGAAGCGAACAATCCACGCAGGAGGAGAGTTTTTCAGACGGATTGCTGGAATATCCGCAATATACCCGCCCCAGGGAGTATTTGGGAAGGCAAGTTCCTGAGGTGCTTTTGTCGGGAGATCACGCCGCAATAGCGGCATGGAGAAGAGAAAAACAGCTTCAGATCACACGCGAGCGCAGACCTGATTTATTGGAGGGCAAATAATGTACATTCAATGGTATCCGGGACATATGACAAAAGCCATGCGCATGATGCAGGACAGCTTGAAAACCGCCGATTGCGTCATATATGTGCTGGACGCCCGCGTCATTCGATCTTCGCGCAATCCCGCATTCGACAAGATGATAAAAGGCTTACCCGTCTTGTATGTGTTCAACAAGAGCGATATGGTGGAAAAAGCCGATTTGGCAAGTTGGGAAAAGTACTACCGCGAAAGAGGGGAAAAGTGCGTATCGGTAAACAGCGTATCTTCCGCATTTCGCGCGGAGGTAATATCCAAACTTGCAGAGTTGAACAGACCGCTTATAGAAAAATATAGGAATAAGGGCGTGAACAAGACCGTGCGCGCCATCGTGGCGGGAGTCCCGAACACGGGAAAATCCACTTTGATAAATTGTCTGTGCGGCAGCAAGAGGACGGTCACGGGGAACAGACCGGGCGTAACGCGCGGCAAGCAGTGGGTGAAGTTGGCGTCCAATATAGAACTTCTGGACACGCCGGGAACTCTTCCTCCCGCGTTTGACGACGAAGAGCGCGCGGTGCGCCTTGCCATGATAGGCAGCATAAAGGAAGAAGTGCTGGATATGGCAGAGCTGGGATTGGAGGCGATAAGGTTTTTCAAGCAGAAAAATTATCTTCCCTTTGCAGAGAGATATTTCCTGGATTCACTCGAATATGAACCTATGGAAATTATGGACAAAATAGCAAAAAAGAGAGGTTATCTTTTGAACAAGGATAACATGGATTACGAGCGCACGGCGCGTGCAATATTAGATGATCTGCGCAAGCTGAGATTGGGCAGAGTCATGTTGGATACGGCGGATGAAATTGACGTTTGACAATTTGGAGTACGAAAAGAAGTACCTCTTGCAGGGTAAGAGATATATAGCCGGAGTGGACGAAGTGGGTAGAGGTCCGCTCGCCGGTCCGGTGACGGTATGCGCCGTAGTCATGCCGCTGGACGGGCAGTCGATTATCTCGGGAGTGACGGATAGCAAGAAACTTTCCGCCAAAAAGAGGGAATTTTTTTGCGAAATGATAAAAGAGAGGGCGCTTGCATACAAGGTGGTGTCCTTGCCGCCCGAGTACATAGACGAAGTGAATATTCTAAACGCAACAAAGGAGGCTATGAAAATGGCTATTGCCGAACTTACCGTTGTTCCCGATATTGCGCTTATAGACGCCGTAAATATCCCCGCGGTATGTCAGGTAGAGTCTATAATAAAGGGGGACTTGTTGAGTTATTCCATATCCTGCGCTTCCGTGGTTGCAAAAGTAACGCGAGATAAAATTATGGACGATTACGCACTTTTATATCCTCAATACGCCTTTGAAAAGAACAAGGGATACGGAACGGCCGCGCATATAGCCGCCATTAAAGAATATGGAATTACGCCCATACACAGGCGCACGTTCGTCAAGAACTTTATATGAATACGCGAGGCAAGGGGACGCTGGGAGAACAGCAGGCGTGCGAGTACGTTATCGGACGTGGGATGCGCATTTTGGAGCGCAACTTTTCTTGCCGCGGCGGAGAGATAGACATCATAGCTCGCGACGGCGCCTATATCGTATTTATCGAGGTGAAGAGCAGGGAAAACGACCGTTACGGGTACGGAGCGGAGGCGGTGAATTATACTAAGCGGCGCAGAATAGCGCACGCGGCAAAAGTATATCTTTATGCGCGAGGGTTGACCGATTGGGATGTGAGGTTTGACGTTATTGTCATACGCAACGGCGATACGGAATATATAGAAAACGCCTTTGATATGACGGATATATGATAAAAATATGATAAAATCGCGTTAAAACAGTTGCATACATAAAAATTTTATGGTAGAATATGCAGGCAAATAAGACTTCGGGTGTTCCGCCGACGTATAAAAATCCCAAGACGATCGAGAACATCGCGTAAATTCGGAGGTATAAGTCAATGAGCAATTTGATAGACATCATCGAAAAAGAGGGTATGCGCACAGACCTGCCCAAATTGGCAATCGGCGACACGGTAAAGGTGTTCGTCAAAGTCGTTGAAGGCAACAAAGAGAGGTTGCAGGCGTTTGAAGGCATCATCATCGCTTTCAGAGGCGGCAGCATCAGAGAGACCATGACCGTTCGCAAGATATCCAACGGCGTTGGCGTAGAGAGAACTTTCCCCATGCATTCTCCCAAGATAGATCATATTGACGTAATCCGTCACGGTAAGGTGAGAAGGGCGAAACTTTACTATCTCAGAAACAGAAGCGGCAAGGCTGCGAAACTTGCCGAGGTCATCAAGTAATACGACTACAGACAGCCCCCGCGTGAAAGCGCGGGGGTTATTTTTTATTTTCGAGCGAAAAATTCCCGTCGCAGTGTGGCGAAAAAGTAAAAATTTTTTCCTTAAAGCGGGCAAATGTTAAAAAACGCTTGCAAACGCTTTTTATATTTATTATTATATATCTAGTATACCTAGGAGATTCCGAATGAAAACTCGCAAAAGTCTTTTGATTGTAATCATCTGTCTTGTGGCGGTATTCGCCATAGTCTTGACCGCGTGCACGGAAAATGGTTCTTCCATCGTGAGCAACGGCGATTTTGAAAACGGCAATATCGACGGCTGGACGCTCAACGATACTTCCAACGGAAAAGTTACCGTGCGTCAGAGCGGCGATGACGACGCTACCGCAAACAACGGCACAAAATATTCCATATCCGTAAATGCTTCTTCGGCATGGACGTATATCACCCAGCAGGTATCGTTGGAGAACAACCAGTATTACAGACTGTCTGCAAGAGTGAGAATACAGGAGTTGACGGAGATCGTGCTGGACGAAGGCGAGGACACGGAAAGGGAAGTGGGCATAGTGCTCGGTTTTATGGAAGACAGCGACTTTAATTCCTTGAACATCACAAGCGCAAATATAAGAGATTACGGCTCCACAACGGGTAGGAAGTGGGTGGAATGCTATATATACTTCCAAGCCAAGGCGAGCGCGGATTTCACTCTTTTTGCGGGAATAGGCGATTCTTCCGCAGCTCCGTCCGGACTTGTGTATTTTGACGATATCTCCATAACGGAAACGGACTCTTCCGTGGTCACGGACGCACATTACGCGGGTATACTCAAAGAGGACGGAACGTTCAGCATGGCTACCGCCGGATCTTATGTATACGTTGTGTTATTGGCGGTATTCACCGTTGTCGCGGCATACCTTTTGGTCAAATTTGTCAGATATTGTATGGGCAAAGACGCACAGGAGAGCATGAGGGAAACGGAACTTACGCCAGATTCCTCTGCGGCAGGAGGGAAGAGGGCGGTTAAAGCGCTCACTTCTCCCTTGGCGCTGTTCACATACGCAATGGTCGGAGCTTTCTTGGTCAGATTCATCGTGGCGGTGACTACGTTCGGATTCGGACAGATATCTTCTTCGTATTACGATCTTTACAGCACGATAAATGCGGACGGCTGGGGTCAGGCATATTCTTCCATGCCCGGCGTGCCTTCCCTTTCCGCATACGTCATATGGCTGTTTGCGCGCATAGCCGCAATGCTGGGCGTGCAGGGCGGAAGTATGGCTATGGCGATAACGCTCAGAATTCCCTCCATACTTGCGGACATAATCACCTGCTATCTCATCTACGCCTATGCCGCGCGCTATACGTCCGTCAGGGTGGCGTCTTGCTATGCGGGACTGTATGCGGTGCTCCCCGTGTTCTTTACTCAGAGCGCGCTGTATGGTTCCTACCTCAGCCTGGCAATGCCGTTTGTGATGGGTATGATGCACGTCATGCTCATGGATTCAAAGGATTCGTCCGAATATGTCGGCATTAAATCCATCTCTGCATACGCTTTGGGCAAATCCGTTATCGCAGGCATACTCTTTACGCTGGCGCTTTTGTTCAGCAACTGGGTAATACTCCTGCTACCCATGATTTTGATATATCAAATAGGCGCGGTAGTCAAGACGGATAAAGCCGAGCGCGGAAAGGTAGCGGGGATCACCGCAGTTCAGGCGGTAGGCAGTTTGATAGTGTTCTATCTGCTGGCGTTGCCCATGACGATGCCCTATTATTCACAAGGCAGCTACTTTGCCGTATTCGATCAGATGTATGGTTGGTTCAAGCTGAACGCATTTATGTCCAACGACGCGTTCAATATGTACGGTATGTTCGGACTTGCCAACAGCGGTACGGTCAATACCGCTTTGGAAGTATGCACCTGGTTGTTCGGCGCGCTGCTGGGCATTCTCGCCGCGCTCAACTACTTCCTCAACGGAAAATCCACGGCGGACCTCATTTTGGTCAGCGGCGTATCCGTCATCCTCTTTGCCGCGCTCGGTACGGGCATTACGGTCGAGGTGATGACGCTCGGACTGCTTCTCTTACTGGCGTATATCATCATCGTGCCCGATGTAAGACTGATGACAGTGTTCGGAGGAATTTCGCTTACGCACTTCCTCAATGTGGCGCAACTCATAGGAAGGGGTGGCTTTATCGCCTCTTCCGGAGATATGGAATATCTCATGTTCCCTTCAAAGTCCGCATTTGTGATAGTGTTCAGCGTGTTCACCGTTTTGCTCGCGTTTGCGCTTGTCTACATCACCTTGGATATATGCTACTACAACAGGGAGAGAACGCTTACTCCTTATAACGGCAAAATCAGAGGGATGATAAAGTCGGATTTCAGGTTCGAATGGCTTAAAAAAGCCATACAAAACAGAAAGGATAAGAAGAACTGATGCTGTCCAAGATTAAAAGTTATACGCTGGAAGGACTTATGGGTCTGGGCGTGGATATCGAGATAGATATCAACGCGGGGCTCCCCGGGTATGAAACGGTGGGGCTGCCGGACGCTGCTGTCAAGGAGTCCAGGGAAAGGGTGCGCGCCGCGATCAAGAACAGCGGATTCAAGTACCCCACCAAGCGCATAACGGTAAATCTGGCGCCGGCAGACAGTAAAAAAGAGGGAGCATTGTTCGACCTTCCCATAGCGCTGGGTATACTCATTGCGGGAGATCAGCTGCTCAAAGCCCAATATAAGGACTTGACCATACTGGGAGAACTTTCCTTGGATGGCACCGTCCGACCGGTGAACGGAATAATGCCCATCCTCATCTCGGCAATGCAGGAGGGCAGGACGAAGTTTGTAATACCGCTTGGCAATCAAAAAGAAGCGTCCTATGTGGAGGGCGCGGAGGTGTATCCGGTTGCTACGCTTCGCGAAGCGTGTATGCTGCTTTGCGACAGGACGGGATTTATCCCAATTCCCACAAAAAAGTTTACGCCCACCGCAGAATCGAACAAGTACGGCGTGGACTTTGCAGACGTGAAAGGGCAATTTTTTGCCAGAAGGGCGATAGAGATAGCAGTGGCGGGCGGTCACAACATACTCATGATAGGACCTCCCGGAGCGGGTAAGACGCTTATGGCAAAGTGTGTGCCCACCATTATGCCCGATATGACCTTCGAAGAGGCGATAGAGGTGACCAAGATACACTCGGTTGCGGGTATCTTGGATGCCAATAAAGGCATAGTTTCCACCCGTCCGTTCAGGGCTCCGCACCATACCGCCACGATACCGGCACTTACGGGAGGAGGTACGTTCGCCCGTCCGGGAGAGGTTTCGCTGGCACATAACGGAGTGCTGTTTCTGGACGAAGCGCCCGAGTATCAAAGGCGTACGCTTGAAGCTCTGCGTCAACCGTTGGAGGACGGCGTAGTGACCGTATCGCGCGCAAGACTTACGGCGGAATATCCCGCCAGGTTTATGCTGGTGGCTGGGATGAATCCCTGTCCTTGCGGAAATTTCGGTTCTATGACGCGAGAGTGCAGGTGCACTCCTTCGGAGATAAGGAGATATGTGAACAAGCTGTCGGGGCCTCTGCTGGACAGGATAGATCTGCACGTTGAAGTGGATGGAATAAGTTATGACGAATTGCAAGACGAAACGCCATCGGAAGACAGTGCTGCCATAAAAGCGAGGGTGGAGGCTGCACGCGCCATACAGCGCGAACGCTTCGAAGGGAAGCGCAATCATACTAATTCGGGTATGGACAATAACGATCTGCGCAAATATTGCAGATTGGACGGTCCCGGAGACAGAGTACTGCGTGAGGCATATGAGAGGTTGAATCTCACCGCCCGTGCGGGAACGAGGATAATTAAGGTGGCAAGGACGATAGCCGACCTTGAAGGCGCGTCCCAGATTAAGGCTGAGCACGTTGCGGAGGCGGTGCAATACCGCTCGTTGGATAGGAAGTATTGGGAGTGAAGGAGTATCAGGCGTATCAAAAGGCATTTATTCTTGCCAGTTTTGAAACAGATCTGAAAAAGAGATGTTATCTTGCGGATAATGCTCTTGCAAACTTCAGACGCACTTCCGAGGCGGATAAAGTCATTGCCAAAATGGAAAAATACGGCATATCCGTTATAACTTCGGAGGATGACGAGTACCCGGGCAGGCTGCAACAACTCAACTATGCGCCGCCTGCGCTCTACTATAAAGGCAATCTCGATTTGCTCAAAACAGATTGCGTTACCATAGTGGGATCGCGTAGGGCGAGCAGATACGGAGTGGAGGCGGCGGAATATTTCGCCTCGGGATTGGCAGAGCGCGGCATAACCATAGTCAGCGGACTTGCCATGGGTATTGATGCGGCAGCGCACAGAGGCGCGCTGAAAAGCAAGGGAAATACCATTGCCATTATGGCGTGCGGTCTAGACAGAGTATATCCGCAGGAAAATGCGGAGTTAATGGAAGAGATTGCGCAAAAGGGCTTACTCTTGTCGGAGTATCCTCCCGGAACGCCTCCGCTCGCGTTCAGGTTTCCTGAGCGAAACCGTATTATGGCGACCATAAGCAAGGGCGTGCTTGTGGCGGAGGCGGGGAAGAAAAGCGGAGCTCTCATCACTGCCGACTGTGCCTTGGAGATGGGAAAGGAACTATGGGTAGTGCCCGGGAATATCTTTTCGCGCAGCTGTGAGGGCAGTAACGAATTGCTTAAAGAGTGCGGCAGACTAGTAACGCGCATAGGCGATATTATTGCCGATACGGGCGGCGAGGACGATGGTGTGAATTTGGTCGGACTGACGGAGAACGAAAAACTCGTGCTGGAAGCCATAGACAGGGAGGGCACCGCGCATTACAGCAGATTGGCGCAGGATACGGGGATAAGTATTCCCGACATAGCCAAACTGCTTATGAAATTGGAATTGAACGGAATCGTAAAAAGACATACAGGCAATTATTATAGTATTGCCAAGAACAGACACTGAGGGAGAGACGGAGAATGGATTTGATTATAGTGGAATCGCCGCATAAGGCAAAGACGATATCCAAGTACCTGGGAAAGCAGTATCGGGTAATGGCTTCCGGCGGGCATATCAGCGATTTGCCCGAACATCGTATGGGCATAGACATAGAGCATAATTTTAAGCCGGAGTATGTGATAACGGAATCCAAGAAAGCGACTATCGAAAGCCTGCGCGGCGCCATAGCAAAGGCGGATAAAGTTTATCTCGCAACCGACCCCGACCGCGAAGGAGAGGCGATATCCTGGCACATCTCGCAGGTGTTTAAGCTGCCCAACGGAGATATACGCATAGAGTTTAACGAGATATCAAAAAAGGCGGTGCTGGCGGCATTGCAACACCCCAGAAAGATAAATATCAACTTGGTCAACGCGCAGCAGGCGCGCAGAGTGCTGGACAGATTGGTGGGTTATGAGGTATCGCCCATACTGTCCAGGAAGATAAAGAGCGGACTTTCCGCGGGCAGAGTGCAGTCTGTCGCCCTCAAAATGGTGGTGGACAGAGAACGCGAAATACGCAACTTCAAACCGGAAGAGTATTGGAATATCTCCGCGGAGCTGTTCAAGGACGATGTCCCCGCTATGCTTAAATGCGACTTCAACGATATAGACGGAAAGAAAGTCAAAGTAGGAAATAAAGAGTTGGCGGACAGCATTGTAAACGGCAGTAAGGCGGGGAAATGGCGCGCGGACAGCGTAAAACGCGATACGTCCGTATCCAGACCGCATCCGCCCTTTACCACCTCCACCATGCAGCAGGACGAGGCGTCTAAGCTGAACATAACCCCGGTGCAGGTAATGCAGATAGCCCAACAGCTGTATGAGGGCATAGATATCCCGGGAATGGGACATACCGCGCTGGTCACTTATATCAGGACGGACAGTACGCGTATATCTACGGACGCTCAAAACGAAGCGCTTGCGCATATACGCAAGGAATACGGGGACGAATACGCGCCCGCACGTCCCAATGTATATAAGGCGAAATCGGGAGCGCAGGACGCGCATGAAGCCATTCGCCCCATCTCGTTGGGCATGACTCCCGATTCGCTAAAAGATAAGCTGCAAAAGAGCACCTATAAACTCTATAAACTCATCTACGACCGCTTTGTCGCAAGTCAGATGGCGCCCGCTCTTTACGATACGCTCACGGTACACATCGTGTCCGCATCAGATAAAAATTACGGATATGTGCTCAAAGGCAAGACTTTGAAGTTCAAAGGCTGGCAGGCGGCATATATGCCCGCGGGCGAAGGAGATGAAAAGAATACAAAGACGCTGCCCAATATAAAAGACGAGGAGGAATTTATCCTCAAACAGATGAAAGCCGAGCAGAAGTTCACCACGCCTCCCGCACGCTTTACCGACGCTACTTTGGTAAAAGGCATGGAGGATAACGGCATAGGCAGACCAAGTACCTACGCAGCCACGATAGCGGTCATATCCAAGCGCAGGTATATCGAAAAAGACGGTAAATTCATCAAACCCACCGAATTGGGCGAGACGGTATGCGATATGCTTGTAAAGTATTTCCCCAATATCATGGATGTGAAGTTTACTTCGGATATGGAACTCAATCTGGACAGAATCGAAGGCGGCGGAGTGCAGTGGGAGAAGATTATCGCCGACTTCTACCCCGACTTCAAAAAGCGTTGCGCCATGGCGCGTTTCGACGGCGAGACCGTGCGCCCCAAGCCGGAGGAAACGGATGAAAGATGCGAAAAATGCGGAGCGAAGATGGTGGTCAGAGAGGGCAGGTTCGGAAAGTTTTTGGCTTGTCCCAACTATCCTCACTGCAAGTTTACCAAGCCGTACGGCGGATACGTCACAACCTGTCCCGTGTGCGGCAGGGGAATAATAAAGAAAGTGTCCAAAAAGGGCAATGTGTTCTATTCCTGTTCGGGATATCCCGAGTGCGATTTCATATCCTGGGACTTACCCGCGCCCGTGAGGTGTCCCAAGTGCGGCAGCTTCATGAAGCAGGTGGGTAAAGGCGAAAAACACAGATATGTGTGTTTGGATAAAAATTGCGGATATGTGGAATCCGTTCCTCTTCCCGAAGCGGGTGAGGAGGGCAAGGCAGAGTGAAGATGACCGTCATAGGCGGAGGACTTGCCGGATGCGAAGCGGCGTGCTATCTTGCTTCGCGCGGTCATGACGTCACCGTAAAGGAGATGAGAGGGGTAAAGAATACGCCCTGTCACAAGACGGAACATCTTGCGGAACTTGTGTGCAGCAACAGTTTGAAATCCGTGGGGGAGGATACCGCGTCGGGTATGCTCAAAGCGGAGCTGGAACTGATGCACTGCTCACTTTTGAAACTTGCATACAAGGCGGCGGTGCCCGCGGGCGGCGCTTTGGCGGTGGATAGGAGTCTTTTTAGTGCTCTTACGGAAGAAAAGCTGAAAAGTCTGGGAGTAAAAGTGATCAGGTGCGAGGCGGACGGCGCGGAAGAAGAGGGGATTACCCTCATCGCCTGCGGTCCGATGGTTTCGGAAAAGATGGCTGAATATCTTTGCGAAAAGTGCGGCGCAGGATTGCATTTTTACGACGCAGTTGCGCCCATAGTGAGCGCAGACAGCATTGATATGGAAAAGGCGTACTTTGCAGCGAGGTATGATAAAGGGGAAGCGGACTATCTGAACTGCCCCATGACTCGGCAAGAGTACGAACTGTTCAGAAAGGAACTCATATCCGCAGAAAGGGCCGTGCTGCACGACTTTGAGAAGGGAGATGTGTTTGAAGGGTGTATGCCGATAGAGGTATTGGCGGCGCGCGGAGAAGACGCCATGAGATACGGACCGCTGCGTCCGGTGGGACTTAGAATGCCCGACGGGAGCAAACCGTATGCGGTGTTGCAACTGCGCAGGGAAAATTTGGCGGGTGACGCCTATAACTTGGTGGGATTTCAGACCAATCTGAAATTTTCCGAGCAAAAGAGGGTGTTCTCGCTCATACCTGCGCTGACAGCAGCGGAATACCTCAGGTATGGCATAATGCATAGGAATACATATGTCAACGCTCCGGGCGTGATGAACGCGGACTTTTCATTGAAGAGCGATGAAAATGTGTTCGTCATAGGACAGTTGAGCGGAGTTGAGGGGTATGTGGAGAGCATAGCTTCAGGACTGATGGGAGCGATAAATGCGGACAGACGGGCTAATCGTAAGGCGCCGTTTGTGCCGCCGAAGAGCACGATATGCGGCGCTCTTTGCAGGCATATCACTTCGCCGGCGGGCAATTATCAGCCCATGAACGCAAACTTCGGTATTCTTCCGCCGTTGGATGGCGGTAAAATAAAGGATAAAAAACAGCGGAAACGTGCCTACACTCTGCGCGGTATCCAAGATATGGAACGCGCGTGTGCGGACGCGGGACTGTAAAGGAGAAAATATGGAATTCAGAGGAACTACCATTTGCGCTGTCAGGCGTAACGGCAAGATAGCCGTTGCGGGCGACGGACAGGTGACAATAGGAGAGAGCGTGGTCTTCAAATCCAACGCCAGAAAGGTCAAGCGTATATATGACGACAAGGTTGTGATAGGCTTTGCCGGCAGCGTGGCGGACGCATTCTCTCTTTCGGAAAAATTCGAAGGTATGCTGCAAAAATATTCAGGCAATCTTATGCGCAGCGCGGTGGAACTTGCCGAGATGTGGCGCGGAGACAAATACCAGCGCAAGCTGGACGCCATGATGATAGTTGCCGATAAGGATAATCTGTTTATCGTGTCAGGTAACGGCGACGTCATCGACCCGGACGGGGACGCCTGCGCCATAGGTTCGGGCGGCAACTACGCCTTGGCGGCGGCGCGCGCCCTCTTGCAGGAAACGGAACTTTCCGCCGCTCAAATAGCGAAAAAAGCGCTGTTGATAGCAAGTCAGCTGTGCGTTTTCACCAATGACAATATCATCGTGGAGGAGGTGTGATATGGAATTGACTCCCAAACAGATAATAACGGAACTGGACAGATATATCATAGGTCAGGACAAGGCAAAGCGTGCGGTAGCCGTCGCATTGAGAAACCGCTATCGCCGTTCGCGCCTCAGCCCAGAACTTAGGCAGGAAATAACGCCCAAAAACATCATAATGCAAGGTCCCACGGGCGTGGGAAAGACGGAAATAGCCAGGAGACTTGCAAAACTCGTAAAAGCTCCGTTTGTGAAGGCGGAAGCTACCAAGTTTACCGAAGTGGGCTATGTGGGACGCGACGTGGAGTCCATGGTCAGGGATTTGGTGGAAGTATCCGTCCGCCTGGTGAAAGATGAAAAGTACAAGGAAGTGGAAGGCAAAGCCGCCGCTTCGGTGGAGAATATACTCATGCCCGTACTTGCCGGTATCAAAGGAAAGGAGATGCCCGAGGGCACGGACGCCAAGGAAATTCAAAAGGCTGCCGCGGAGGCATACAGAAAGGGGGAGATGGATAACTACACCATAGAAATAGAGATGGTGGAAAGTCCCAAGCCTCAGCAACTCGTGCCCGGTTCGGGAATGGAGATAAACATAGGAGAGATGCTCGGCGGAATCCTCCCCAAACGCAAGCGCAAGCGCAAACTTACCGTTAAGAAGGCGAGAGAGTTGCTTATGAGCGCGGAGGCGGACAAGCTGATAGATATGGATAACGTGAACGCCGAAGCCATCGAACGTGCGGAAAACGAGGGAATTATCTTTATCGACGAAATAGACAAGATAACCGCGCGCGGCAATACCAGCGGACCCGACGTGTCGAGAGAGGGCGTACAGCGCGACATCCTGCCCATAGTGGAGGGCTGCACGGTGAACACCAAGTATGGGATAATCAAGACGGACTATATCCTCTTTATCGCGGCGGGAGCATTCCATATTGCAAAGGTTTCGGACTTAATACCCGAACTTCAAGGCAGATTTCCCATTTTGGTCAAACTCGACAGCTTGGGCAAGGAGGATTTCGCGCGCATACTCACGCAGACGGATAACGCCATATTGAAACAATATACCGAGCTTTTGCGCGTGGACAACGTGGAACTCAAATTTACAAAAGAGGCGATAGATCTCATTGCGGAGATAGCGGTGAGCGAGAACGACAACAACGAAGATATAGGCGCGCGCAGGTTGCACACCATCATGGAGAACTTGCTGGAAGATATCTCATTCAATGCAGGAAATCTCACTTCCCCTGTGGAAGTTACGGTGGACAGGCACTATGTGGAAACGCATCTTTCAGGCTCGATCAAGGCGCAGAATCTGAAAAAATATATACTGTGAGGCAGTCATGATAAATATACCAAAAGGTACAAAAGACGTAACTCCGTCCGAATCGTATAAGTGGCACTATGTGGAAGACAAGGTGCGCGAGGTGGCAGAGGAGTTTTGTTTGCAGGAGATCCGCACGCCTGTGTTCGAACATACCGAACTTTTTATGCGAGGTGTGGGAGATACGACGGATATAGTCAACAAAGAGATGTATACCTTCAACGACAAGGGAGGCAGGAGTATCACGCTCAAACCGGAAGGTACGGCGGGAGTTGCCCGCGCCTTTATAGAAAACGGACTGGGAGAAAATCCCCAGCCCACCAAGATGTACTATATTACGCCCGTATTCAGATACGAGCGTCCTCAGGCGGGCAGACTGCGCGAACATCACCAGTTCGGCGTGGAAGTGTACGGCTCTGCAACCGCTCAGGCAGACGCGGAGGTGATACTCATAGCCCGCGCGATGCTGCATAAGGTGGGTATAAAAGACCTGTCCCTTAACATCAATTCCATAGGCTGTCCTGAGTGCAGGGCGGAATATAACGGGGCATTGAAGGAATATTTCGGCGCTCATATAGAAGAGATGTGCTCCACTTGCCGTGAAAGGCTGGATAAAAACCCCTTGCGTATATTGGATTGCAAAGAAGAAGGATGTAAGAAGATAGCAGACGAAGCGCCCGTGATTTTGGATTATCTGTGCGATGAGTGCAGAAGTCATCACGAGCAGCTGTGCAAGGCGCTGGAAACGGCGGGAGTCAAGTATACGGTTAATCCGCACATAGTACGCGGATTGGATTATTATACGAGAACAGTGTTCGAATTCATAAGCAACGCCATAGGCGCACAGGGCACGGTGTGCGGAGGCGGCAGATATGACGGGCTGGTAAAGCAGGTGGGAGGGAAACCTACGCCGGCTGCGGGATTCGGCATGGGAATAGAGCGCCTCTTGATGGTGATGCAGAATACGGGAGCAGAGATACCTCTGCCCAAGGGACCGGACGTATATTTGGCGCCGCTTTGCGAAGAGGGCTACGGCGTGTCGCTGGGTATGGCGTGCCGTCTGCGCGAAAAAGGCTTTGCCGTGGAGAGGGAAATCTCGGGCAGGAGTTTGAAAGCGCAGTTAAAATACGCCTCCAAGATAGGCGCGCGAAAGGTCGTGTTTATCGGAGAGGATGAAATAGTCAAAGGAATATATACCGTTAAGAACATGGCGGACGGCACAAGCTGCGCCATGACGGAAGAAGAGCTTACGGAGGCTTTGAAATGAGCGAATTATTGAACGGAGCAAAGCGCACTCATATGTGCGGACAGCTCAGAGGCAAAGACGAAGGCGCGCGCGCCGTGGTCATGGGCTTCGTAGCCAAATATCGCAATCTGGGTAATCTGATATTTATAGATGTGCGCGATCGCACGGGTATCGTGCAGGTGGCATTTGATTCCGCCGTGGATGAAGAGGTTTTCATGAAAGCGGAGAGTTTGCGCAACGAATATGTGGTGTGTTGTGAAGGCGTGGTTAGGAGCAGAGGAAGCAATATAAACAAGAATCTGCCCACCGGCGAGATAGAGATATTGGCGGATACGCTGAAAATTCTCTCGGAAGCGGAAGTGGCGCCCTTTGTGATATGCGAAGACGTCAAGGCGGCGGAAACGCTCAGACTTAAATATCGCTATTTGGATTTGAGAAGGGCATATCTGCAACAAAAGCTGATTATGCGCGACAGGATAACCCGTATCGTCAGGAATTATCTTGCGGATAACGGTTTTTTGGAGATAGAAACGCCTTTTTTGGGTAAATCCACTCCCGAGGGCGCGCGCGACTATTTGGTGCCTTCCCGCGTACATCCGGGAGAGTTTTACGCTCTGCCTCAATCCCCCCAGCTGTATAAACAGCTTTTGATGATAGCCGGGATGGACAGATATTACCAGGTGGCAAGGTGTTTCAGAGATGAAGATTTGAGGGCAAATCGCCAGCCGGAGTTCACTCAGATAGATATGGAAATGAGCTATGTGGAGGACAGCGAGGACGTCATGGAGATAGCCGAAGAGATGATTAAAAAGGTGTTCTCCGAGTGCTGTGGCTTGAAATTCGACGGTAAATTCCGACGCATTCCGTACGCCGAAGCCATGGCGCGCTGGGGTAGCGATAAGCCGGATACCCGCTTTGACTTGGAGTTGAAAGACATCACTTCCCAAGTCAAGGGCTGCGGATTTTCCGTATTTGCGCAAGCGGCGGAAAAGGGAGCGGTCAGAGCCATTAACGCCAAGGGCTTGGGGAAGGTTATGACCAGAAAGGATATAGACGCCTGCGCCGATTTTGCCAAGGGCTACGGATTGGGAGGGCTTGCCTTTGCAAATTATAAGAAAGAGGGCGTAACCGCTTCTTTCTACAAGTTCCTCACACCCGAAATCATTGCAAAGATAGAGGAGATTACGGGCGCGGAAGAGGGGGATATACTCTTCTTTGCCGCCAGTGAAAAAGGACAGCTGGTAACAGATTGCCTGGGCGGACTGAGGTGCTATCTTGCGGATAAGTATAACCTCTATGATAAAAGTAAGTACGATTTCCTCTGGGTGGTGGACTTTCCCATGTTCGAATACAGCGAGGAGGAGGGAAGATTGGTGGCGGTGCACCATCCCTTCACCAGCGTGAAGAGCGAGGATATTCCGCTTTTGGACGCAGATCCGCTTGCCGCCAGAGCCAACGCCTACGACTTGGTTATAAACGGTCAGGAAGCGGGCGGCGGAAGTATAAGAATACACGACCCCGGTATGCAGCAAAAGATGTTTGAAAAGCTGGGCATGAGCGATGAGGATATAAAGGCGCGTTTCGGGTTCTTCGTGGACGCCTTTAAGTACGGCGCTCCGCCGCACGGAGGGTTGGCTTTTGGCTTAGATAGACTTGTCATGCTGGTTACCGGATGTGACAATATAAAGGACGTGATAGCCTTCCCCAAGATTCAAAATGCGTCCTGCCTTATGACGGGCGCGCCCGCAAAAGTGGACGATAAACAGCTTATCGAACTTTCCATAGAGATAAGCGGCAAAACAGAGAATAAATAAACAAAAGAGGTATAAATTATGGTAGATCTCAAAATAATCAAGGACTTTGACCCCGAACTGTACAAATCATTCGAGCTGGAACTCGGACGTCAACGCAACAACTTGGAGCTTATAGCCAGCGAAAATATCGTATCTCCGGCGGTCATGGCGGCGATGGGCACCTTCTTTACGAATAAGTATGCAGAGGGATATCCCGCAAAGAGGTATTACGGCGGATGCGAGTTTGTGGATATGGCGGAAAATCTTGCCATAGACAGGGCGAAAAAGTTGTTCGGAGCAAACTTTGCAAACGTTCAGGCGCACAGCGGAGCAAATGCAAATTTGGCGGTGTTCTTTGCACTCCTTCAACCCGGAGATACCGTTTTAAGTATGAATCTCGCCCATGGCGGACACCTCAGTCATGGTTCTCCCGTGAATATCTCCGGCAAGTATTTCAATATCGTCCCCTACGGCGTGGATAGGGAAACGTGCACGATAAATTACGACGAAGTGGAGCGCATTGCCAAAGAGTGCAAGCCCAAGCTCATACTCGCCGGCGCCAGCGCATATCCCAGGATAATAGATTTCAAACGTTTCAGAGAGATCGCCGATGAAGTGGGCGCATATCTCATGGTGGATATGGCGCATATAGCGGGATTGGTTGCCGCGGGAGAACATCCTTCGCCCATTCCCTATGCCCATGTGACCTCCTCCACCACACATAAGACTCTGCGCGGACCGCGCGGCGGACTTGTGCTCACCAACGACGAAGAGCTCGCAAAGAAGATAGATAAGGCGATATTCCCCGGAACCCAGGGCGGGCCTCTCATGCATATAATCGCAGCCAAAGCAGTTGCATTTAAGGAGGCTATGATGCCGGAATTCAAGGAATATCAGCACAGAGTGGTTAAAAATGCCGCCGCCTTGGCGGAAGGACTGCTTAAACGCGGCGTTTCGCTCGTATCCGGCGGTACGGATAACCACCTGATGCTGGTCGATCTCACTTCAAAGGGCAAGACGGGCAAAGAGATAGAGAAACTGCTCGACGCAGCGCATATCACCGTCAACAAGAATGCCATTCCCTTCGATCCTCAAAAGCCCTTTGTCACCTCCGGCATAAGATTGGGAACACCCGCCACTGCCACAAGGGGTATGCAGCCCGAGGATATGGACGCGGTCGCAGCCTGCATAGCCGACGTGATAGACAGGGGCGAAGAAGCGGTTGCGGACGTAAGCAAAAAAGTCGCTTGCCTGTGTGAGAAATATCCCATCTACCAAAATGACATAAATTGCTGACATATTCTGCCGGCAATACGGGGCGTGCTGCATTGCGGCGCGCCCTGTTTTTTATCTTCTATCATGGGGAATACTATGCTTGACTAAGTACGATAACAGTGATATAATAATCTACGGTAAAAAGGTAAAGATTATGAAGTTTACGCAAAAACAGAAAATCGCTTTGAATATATGCGAAAAGCTGTCGAAACTCAAAGACGGCGAAGTGCTCGGAGTGAATATCGCCGCATCGGAATTGGGCGTGAGCGCGCGCTATTTGGAACAGCTGCTTTTCCTGTTGCGCAAAAAAGGTCTTGTGCTTGCAAAACGCGGCGTGGATGGCGGATATTATCTGTCGGAAGAGGGGAAATGCGTTTGTGCGGCAGATATACTAAATGCCGTGGGCGGAAGTGAAGAAAAGGGAGAGGATTTTTCTTCAAGAGTGCTGGACATTGTGGAAAAAGCCGCTTCCGAAGTGAAGATAGGCGCTAATTGCGGAATATATTTGGATAATGCCGCCACCACAAAGGCGGACGCGGACATCGTGCAAAAAATGCTCCCATATATTACCGATATATACGGGAATGCGTCGTCTCTCCATGCCATGGGCAGACGTGCCCTTAACGCTGTGGACGAATCGCGAGAGAGAATTGCCGCCTGTTTGGGAGTGCATCCGTGGGAGATATACTTCACTTGCGGAGGCAGTGAAAGCGACAACTGGGCGATCAAAGGCACTGCGTTCGCCATGAAGGATAAGGGTAGGCATATCATCACCACGGCGGTGGAACATCCCGCGGTTATGGAGTCTTGCCGCTCGCTTGAAAGAGAAGGGTATGAAGTGACATATCTTCCCGCGGAAAAAGACGGAACTGTGGACGTGTCACGGCTGAAAGAGGCTATTCGCCGCGATACAATACTCATAAGCATTATGTATGCGAACAACGAGAGTGGAGCGATTATGGATATTGCTAAGGCGGGTGCCGTTGCGAAAGAAAGGGGAATAACATTCCATACGGACGCAGTACAAGCGGCGGGGCATCTGTCTTTGAGTGTAGCAGAGTTGAATGCGGATATGATGTCTTTGAGCGGACATAAGTTTTATTGCCCCAAAGGCGTGGGCGTACTGTATAAGCGCAATAAGGTCAAATGCGACAGGTTTATGGATGGTGGTGAACAGGAGCGCGGCAAGCGCGCCGGTACGCTGAATACAGCGGGGATAGTCGCCTTAGGATATGCATTGGAAAGGGCGTGCAGCTTGCGCAAGATTGAGGATGAGCGCATACAAAAAATGCGCGACCGCTTTGAAAGCAGATTGCACTTACAATGCGGCTATATCCGCGTTTTGGCAAAGGGAAGCAGGCTTGCTTCTCACTCGTGCATAACTTTCGATGGTGTGGACGCTCAGGCGCTTTTGGCGCGTCTTGACGAACGCGGAGTATATGCCTCCGCAGGTTCTGCGTGCTCTTCCGGCTCGGCAGTGCTATCTCATGTGCTTACCGCCATGGGGTTGAGCGAGAGAGAATCGCGCTCCACTCTTCGGTTTTCTTTCGGAAAATATAACACCATCGAAGAGGCAGATGCGGCGGCGGATATCGTGGCTTCGGAAGCGCAAAAACTGCGCATGACCGACTTGTTTGCTCGTGATGACATAAGTGTTGAAAAAGTATAAATTGACAACAATAATCGGGTGGTATATAATTTGAGTATGAAGAAAAAGTTACCGCTGATCGTCTTGATATTGCTCTCCGTCATCTGCATGGCGGCGGCGCTTTTTGCGTGCAAGCCCAAGGAATATACCGTCACTTTCGATGCTGCGGGAGGGGAGATGGCACAGACTTCGATAGTGGTTGAGGAAGGCGTTGCGCTTAATTTAAGCAGCTATATCCCCGTACGCGAGGGATACACTTTCGGAGGATGGCAGGATGAAAAAGGGGGTAGCGCCGCGCTGGTTGTGATTAACACAGACTGCGTATTCACCGCTGTATGGACGCCAGCGCAGTCTATTACCGCCTATTATGTCAACGGGGAGGTATATCTCACCGAAGAAAAGACTACCGACGAGGAATTTACGCCTGCGGAATATCCTTCAAGTTTAGGAGAGTTCTTCGGTTGGTATACCGACGAGGAGATGACCGAGAGGGTCGGCGATAGCGTTACCGCACAACCGGGTGGGACGGCTCTCTACGGATTTTATGCCGGGGAAAGCTATGTGAACAGTACGTTCCACACTTCAAATATAGGCGGAGAGGTAGTTATTACAGGATTGAAGGACTCTTCCATAAGTACTGTCTATCTCCCCTCAGTATGCGGTACAAGCACTGTTAGGGTGGATGACAATGCATTCAAGCAGGTAACTTCACTCAAAAAAGCATATATCGGTGCCTCCGTGAACTTAGGTGTGGGAGTATTCGCCGGTTCGGGTGTTGAAGAGATTTTCTGTCAAGGGGAAACATACTCGGAAGCAAACGGCGCGCTCTATGACGGAACCGAATTGGTCTATCTGTCCGCGTCCGTTGCGGGGGATTATGCCGTGACGGACGGAACGACGGGAATTTACAGCTATGCTTTTGCAGGGAATAAAAATTTAACTTCGGTGACCATCGCTTCTTCCGTAAACGAAGTAGGGGCAAGGATATGCGCCGATTGCGCGGACGATTTGCTCATTTATTTGCAGGCAAAAGAGAGCGGGGGATTTTCGTCTGTGTGGAATAACAGCGGATATACGGGGGAGGGCAAATACGCCTATAAATATCTAACGGACGGCAGCGAAGGAGGATATACTTATACCGTAAGGGATGGCAAGGCGTATATCTTCGAATATAACGGCGAAGATAGGGATATAGTCGTGCCTCAATCTTTGGGCGGTTATCCCGTGTGCGGAATAGGCGGCCGGGCGTTTATGGGGACTGATATCACCTCTGTCGTAATACCCGCCGGGGTTGAATATGTATCTAGCGAGGCTTTTGCGTCGTGCGCGGCTTTGACGCGCGTTGAATTTCTTGGGGAGCATACGACATTGGGTGCGGGAATATTTGCCGATTGCGCAATGCTGAGCGACGTGACTCTGCCTTCCGCGCTCACGATAATCCCGTCCGACGCATTCACGGGCTGTTTTTCTCTTGAACACATCCTTCTGCCCGACACACTTATCGCCATAGAAAGTTACGCTTTTATCATGACGGGGATAAAGCAAATAACCATACCTCAAAGCGTGACGCGAATTGGGGCGAGCGCATTTGAGGGGACGCTGGGCGAAGATCCCTCCCTGCCCATTGTGTTCACGATATATTCCGACGGCGATTTTGACTGGGAATTGATCGTAGGCAACGGAAATTACAGACTGAATTATGTCTGATTGTTCTACGGATAAGCGATAAAATTCTTTTTCGGCGTTTATTTTTATGCGGTTGCAATCCTTGCAAATTTTCCCTTTTTGTGGTAATATAAGTTAAATACACAAAAAGAGAGAAAGTTCATGGATTATTCTACTCTGCTCAACGAAGAGCAACTCAAACCGGTTACCGATACCCAGGGTGCGGTTCTCGTGCTGGCTGGCGCCGGGAGCGGAAAGACTCGCGTACTTACATACAGGATAGCGTATCTTATCGAAAAATGCGGGGTATCTCCCTATAATATTCTCGCCATTACCTTTACGAATAAGGCGGCGGGAGAGATGAAAGAGCGTATTCATGCAGTCACGGGACAAGACGGAATGTGGGTTATGACTTTCCACTCTTTCTGCGCGCGCGTATTGCGCAACGACGCGGATAAATTGGGACACAGCCGCAACTTCTCCATATACGGGGAGGCGGAGACGGACAGGATTATCACACGCATATTAAAAGAGGGATTTCCCGAAGATACGGACAAGAAAAAGACTATACGCTGGCATATCTCCGCGGCAAAGAGTATTGCCATGACTCCCGATCAGTATTCTCTGCGCATAAAAGATCATCCCGAGTGTGCGCTGATAACGCAGGTGTATGAAAAGTATGAAGAGGAGTTGGCAAAGAACAACGCCTTCGACTTTGACGACCTTTTGCTCAAAACCTTTTTACTCTTTGCCATGCACAAAGACGTGTTGGAAAAGTATCAGGACAGATTTTTATATGTCCATGTGGATGAGTTTCAGGACACGAACAAAATACAGTTTTTGCTGGTGAAGATGCTGGTGCGCAAGTACGGCAATATCTTTGTGGTGGGCGACGACGATCAGAGTATATACGGCTGGCGCGGAGCGGACGTGGGCAATATCCTCAATTTCAAGAAAGATTACCCCGATTGCAGAATATATAAGTTGGAGCGCAACTATCGCAGCAGCGGAAATATCTTGAAAACGGCGAATAAGGTTATAGCTAACAACGCCGGGCGAATGGGGAAGCAGCTTTGGACGGACAGGGAAGACGGAGTGGACGTATCCTATCGCAGTTTGGGCGATGACAAGACCGAGGCGGATTTTGTGTTGGAACAGATCATGAATTTGGTTAAGAATCATGGCTATAAGTACAGCGATTTTGCCATTCTTGTGCGTATAAACTCTCTTACGCGCGTATTCGAGGACAGGATGTCTTCTTACGGAATGCCTTACAGGGTGATAGGCGGCTTCAAGTTCTATGAGAGGAAGGAGATAAAGGACTTTATCGCCTATTTGAGAATGGCGGTAAATCCCGCGGACGGGGAGAGCGTGACGCGCATAATCAACTTTCCCAAGCGCGGTATCGGTGACGCGTGCGTGGACGCGCTCATCAGCGCGTGCGCCGAGAAGAACGTATCTCTCTTTGACGGGTTGATGATCTTGGACGAGCTGGATCTTTCCTCTGCGTACAAGAAAAAACTTTCACCTTTTGCCGCCCTGGCTGCGGATATATCGGAAAATAAGGACAAGATGCCGCTGGATGAGTATGTCAAATATGTGTTTGACAGGATAGATTTTTATTCCGCTTACGATATCGACGATCCCGAAGGCAGGACAAAATTGGAAAATATCGACCAGTTTTTGACATCCGTCCACGAATTTTGCGCGGATAACCCCGACGTAAAATTGGAAGAATATTTGCAGACGCTTTCTCTGCTTACAGACGCGGATGAAACGGACGAGGGAAACTATATCACAATAGCCACCATTCACGGCGTGAAGGGGTTGGAATTTCGTTGTGTATTCATAGTGGGATTGGAAGAGGGTATATTCCCCTCTTTGAGGTCGGACACTACTAGCGCGGACGTGGAGGAAGAGCGCAGGATAATGTACGTTGCCATCACTCGCGCAAAAGAGAGATTGTGGCTCACCAACGCAGGCAGGAGGTTCAGATTCGGCAAGACGGAGAGTAATCCCGTCAGCCGCTTCGTCAAGGAGAGCGGACTTATTGCGGCGGCGCGCAAATCGGAAGAGCGCACCGTACACCATACCGTGCAAAAGGCGCTGCGCAGGGAGATTCCGCCCGCATTCGGGCGTCCCGCAGTAACTGCGACTAAGGATATATCTGTATTCAAGCAGGGCGCCACGGTCAATCATCCCAAGTTCGGAAAGGGAGTGATCCAGGAAGTGACGGGCGAAAATGCGCGCATTGCATTTGAAAAGATGGGTGTCAAGGTGCTGAATTTGCGTCTGGCGCCGCTCACCATAGAGGGCTGAAATATGGACAGAATGCACGAACTCGTAAAAAAACTGAATGACTATGCTTATCGTTACTATGTTTTGGACGACCCTGTTATTTCGGACGGAGAGTACGACAAGCTGTATGACGAGCTCCTTGCCTTGGAAAAGGAGAGCGGCGTGATTTTACCTGATTCTCCCACTGTTAGGGTGGGTGATAAACCGCTGTCCAAGTTCAATCAGGTCAGACATCGCGGGAAACTTTTCAGTTTGGACAAGTGTCAGAGTAAAGAGGAGATTCGCGCTTGGCTGGAAAAGCTCAGCGTAGACGGGAAAATGCCTCTTTGTTCTGTGGAGTATAAATTCGACGGGCTTACCATAAATCTCACCTATGAAAACGGCGTGCTAACTCGTGCCGCCACGCGCGGCAACGGGGAGGTGGGAGAAGAAGTCACCGCACAGGTGCGCACCATTAAGAGCGTACCCCTGTCCATCCCTTATAAAGGTATCATAGAGGTCCAGGGGGAGGGAATAATGACCTTATCTGCTCTAGCTGCTTACAACGCTCGTCCCGACGTAGTTCCGCTTAAAAATGCGCGTAACGGTGTTGCGGGCGCCATAAGAAACTTGGATCCGAAAGTTACGGCAGACAGAAAATTGGACATGATCTGCTATAACGTAAACTATATAGAAGATGGGAATTTTTCCGACGGGAAGGCGATGCTGGCGTTTTTGAAGGAGAACAACTTCAAACTGAGCACATATTGCAAATATTGTTCTACTCCCGATGAGATAATGGACGCGTTGGATGAGATAGAAGCGCGCCGCGATAAGCTGGATTTTCTCATAGACGGAGCAGTTGTCAAGGTGGATAGCACCGCTATGCGTGAAGAGTTGGGTTATACTCAAAAGTTTCCGCGTTGGGCGATGGCGTTCAAATTTGCGGCGCAGGAGGCGACGACTACGGTGAGGGACGTAGTTTGGCAGGTTTCTCGCACGGGAAAACTGAATCCTCTTGCAGTGCTCGACCCCGTGGATTTGGCGGGAGTAACGGTAAGCAGGGCTACGCTAAGCAATATAAGCGAGATCAGGCGTAAGGATATACGCATAGGTTCCAGGGTGTTTATCAGGCGGTCTAACGACGTTATACCGGAGATAACGGGCGTTGCGGAGCATACGGAAAATTCGCGTGAAATAATTCCGCCCACACATTGTCCTGCCTGTGGCGCTCCAGTGATACAGGACGGCATATTTATAAAATGCAGCAATACTAGGGCGTGTGCCAATACAATCGTATCCGCACTTTCTCATTTTTGCGAGAGGGATGCAATGGATATAGAAGGTCTTTCGGACAAGACGTTAGAGCTGCTGTACGGACTGAATAAGGTCAAGGCTTTTCACGACATCTATCGTCTAAGACAAGAGGACTTTGATGAAGTGGAAGGCTTTAAGGATAAGCGCACCGCCAATCTTTTGGCAGCCATAGAAAAGAGCAAGTTGACCACCCTTACGAGATTTTTGTACGCAATAGGAATTCCCAATATAGGTAAAAAATCCGCCGCTCAGCTGGAAGAAGCGTTCCGCACTTTGGACAAGGTCATGTCCGCAGATAAGCAGCAGCTTTCCGCGCTTGAAGATTTCGGCGATGTAATGGCAGACGGAGTGATAAGCTATTTCTCCGACGCACATAACAAGGAAGAGATCGGAAAACTGTTGGACGAGGGCATCACATTTCAGGTAAAGCAGGTAAAGAAAGGGATATTTTCCGGCAAACGCGTGGTTTTGACGGGAGCGCTCGCTTCCATGAAGAGAGGAAAAGCGAAAGAGGAGATAGAAGCTCGCGGCGGCAGTGTGGCAGACAGCGTGAGCAAGAGCGTAAATTTGGTTGTGGCGGGCGAGGATGCCGGCTCCAAACTGGATAAAGCCAAAAAGGCGGGCATAGAGATAATAGACGAAGCCGCGTTTTTGAAAATGCTGGAAGAGTGACTTTTCTCCACACGCGGCTTAGGATTTTTCTGAGGGATTTTTGCGCATATATGTGTGATTTATTTCACCAAATGGGGCGTGGGATGTTTAGCTTTTAACCGCATTCGAGTTTTACATTTATGTCGCTTAGTCGGGATTGCTTTCGGCACGCTTTTTCTTATTAGATTTATTTGTATTTTTCGCGCGCATATGATATAATGTCAAACACAGAAAGGATAAAGAGGTAGTTCATGAAAAGTATGACCGGATACGGAAAGGGAGTTGCGGAGAGCGCCGGCAGAAAAGTAGGCGTAGAGATTAAGTCCGTAAACCACCGCTTTCTGGACATGAATATCAAGTTGCCGCGTACTCTCGGCTTTGCGGAAGATACCGTAAGGAATGCGGTCAAATCCGTGATTTCGCGCGGACATTTGGACATTTATGTTAATTACGAGCGTGAAAACACGGGAAAGGTGAGTTTGGACGACGCCCTTGCGCGCGACTATTGTACGATGGCTGCAAAGGCGTGCATGAAGTTGGGAATCGGAAACGATTTCGGCGTGGCGGAGCTGTTCAAAATGCCCGAGGTCATTCTTGTAAAAGAGGAAGACGAGGATGAAGAGGAGGTGTGCGCCCTTGTCAAAGAAGCCGCGGCATCCGCGCTGCAAGGATTGGTGGCTATGCGTGAAAAAGAGGGCGGAATGTTGGAGCGCGATTTGATGGAGAAAGTCGCAAACATCTCCGTATTTGTGGATAAAGTGGAAAAACTTGCCCCCGCCAATGTAGAAGAGCATAAAAATCATATGCGCGAACGCATATGCGAGTTGCTCAACGACGTGGCGTTCGATGAGGCTCGGCTGATGAACGAGGTCGCCTTCTATGCGGACAAAGTGGCGGTGGATGAGGAGATAGCCAGACTTAGGTCGCACATAGCGCATTTTGCCGACGTGTGCAAGGAAAGCGGAACAGTGGGTAAGAAGTTGGATTTCATAGTTCAGGAGATGAACAGGGAAACAAATACCATAGGGTCCAAGTGCAGCGATTCGGAGATAGCGCAGTGCGTTATAGACGCGAAATGCGAGATAGAAAAAGTGCGCGAGCAAGTGCAGAATGTGGAGTGATATGGAAAAAGGTTTGCTGATAGTCCTCTCCGGACCGTCCGGAGTGGGAAAAGATACCGTGCTTAAAGGGGTTATGAAGAGGGATTCCGGGCTGAAAAAGTCTATTTCCGTGACAACTCGCGCACCTCGCACGGGCGAGGTGGACGGAGTTCATTACCACTTCATCTCCCGTGAAAAATATGACGAGATGCTCGCAGACGGCGATTTTTTGGAGCATGAGAGCGTGCACGGGAATTGTTATGCCACGCCCGCTTCGTATGTGGAAAGCATTCGAAAAGAGGGAAAGGACGCAGTGTTGGTGATAGACGTGAAGGGCGGTCTTTCCGTCAAGTCCAGGCTTCCGGAGGCGGTGCTCATCTTTATTCTCCCCGGGAGTATGGAAGGGTTGCTTCAAAGGCTTTCGGGCAGGAATACGGATGCACCCGAGGTGATAGAAAAGCGGATGAAGAACGCTCCCGGAGAGATAGAAAAAGCGCTGGAATACGACTATGCGGTCGTGAACGACGACTTGGAAGAGTGCGTCGGTCGAGTATTGGAGATAATAGCGGCTCTGCGTGGTAAACATACGGAAAAAGCGGAAAAATATTGCGTAAAAAACAATATGACATACATAAAAAATCTTATAGGCGGAGGTAAATGAATATGATGATCGATCCCCCCATCGATAAACTTATCAAAAAGGCGGAATGCCGTTACGCACTCGTGTGCGGCATTGCAAAGAGGGCAAGACAGCTGGACGCACAGTATCCCGAACTGCTCAAAGAAGCGGGAATGAAGTCCATCAGCTATGCGGCTAAGGAAGTATACGAGGACAAAATAGTTATCAGGAGCGAGAATATCTGATGAACGTATTGCTGGGAGTAAGCGGCGGTATTGCCTGTTATAAAAGTTGCGCACTTGCGTCCGCATTGACCAAAAAAGGCTGTGCGGTCACCGTTGTCATGACGGAAAACGCCACAAGATTCGTAACGCCGCTCACTTTTCAAGCACTTACACACAAGCCGGTATACGATAAGATGTTCGACGGCGTGGCAGACAGGGAGATAGCTCATATCACTCTTGCAAAACAGGCGGATGTGATGGTGATAGCGCCCGCAACGGCGAACGTAATAGCGAAAATCGCACACGGGCTGGCGGACGATTTACTCACATCCACCGTACTTGCTTCGCGGGTACCCGTAATCATCTGTCCAGCGATGAACGTTAATATGTACGAAAACGCCGCTACTCGGGAAAATCTGAAGATATTGGAGGGCAGAGGATATCGTATTTGCTCTCCCGGAACGGGGATATTGGCTTGCGGCGACGTGGGTAAGGGACGGATGGCAGAACCGGAAGAGATAGTAGATTTTATCCGGGAAACGCTCAATCCGTCAGGGACGCTTGCGGGCAAGAAGTTTCTCGTGACCGCAGGCGGAACGATGGAAAATATCGACGGAGTGCGTTATATAACCAACCGTTCCAGCGGAAAGATGGGGTGTGCGATAGTGCGGGAACTCAAAAAAAGAGGCGCTGTCGTCACTTTGATAGCAGGAAACATGAAGGTAGAGCCTCCTGCGGAAACGGATAAGGTTATTCGAATAACCGACGCCAAAGAGATGCTGGATATGTGCATGAGCGAGTATGGCGATTGCGACTGCATAGTCAAAGCGGCGGCGGTGGGCGACTATTCTCCCGCGCAGAAGTATGAAAACAAGATAAAGGGCGACGACGTTACACTGCGTTTGAAGAAGAACCCGGACATAGCCGCGGCTTTGGGTAAGGTAAAAGGCGACAGGAAATTGGTCATCTTTTGCGCAGAAACGCAGGATTTGGCGGAGAGCGCCGCTAAAAAGTTGAAGAATAAGGGCGCGGATATGGTGGTGGCAAACGACGTTTCAAAGCCGGGAATAGGGTTTGATTCGGACGACAACGCCGTTATCGTTATCAAAAACGGCGGTTATAGGGCTGAATATCCCGCCGCGTCAAAAGATAAAATAGCCAAAGAGGTAGTGGACGAAATAGAAAGTTTATGGTTGCAAGCGTAATTGTCGATATAAGTACGGCGGAAATAGACAAGATATTCGAATATATTGCGCCGGAAAGCCTTGGGGTGAAGAAGGGTGACAGAGTCCTTGTTCCTTTCGGCAACAAGACGATTGAAGGCTTTTGTATAGACTTATCCGACAGCGCCACCACCTCTCATACCTTAAAAGAGATAATTGCCCGTCTGGATTCGTACAGCGCGATAACGGAAGAACAGCTGGAACTTGCAAAATTTATGAGAGAGAGGTATTTTATCCGCTATGTGGATTGCCTCAGACTGTTTATTCCCTCTAAATTGCGCGGAGGAAGGGTGCGTGAATTAAAGCGCATATTCATCTCTTTGGCTGAGGACAGACCGTACGAACAGCTGCTGGAAGAGGCAGGCTCACCCGCTCGGAGAGCCATAGTGGAAAGGTTGAAAGACGGCGGAGAGTTTCTCTCCCGCCTCACGAGCGAAGTATCGCTGTCTTGCGTGAACACGTTGATAAAGCGCAAGGTTTTGGTCAAATCGGACAGGGAGATATTCCGCACGCCCGAAGGATTGAAGGGAGGGCATTTGCCTCTTCCCGAGCTAAGACCTTCTCAACAGGCGGCACTGGACACCATAACGACATCTCCGCGCAGGGTATGTCTTTTATACGGAGTTACGGGAAGCGGCAAGACGGAAGTGTATATGCGCTGTATCGCCAATGCGTTAAGCAGGGGAAAGAGCGCCATCATGCTTGTTCCGGAAATATCGCTTACGCCGCAGACGTTGAAGATATTCCGCGCGCGATTCGGAGATATAGTCGCGATGCTGCACAGCGGACTGTCGGACGGAGAGAGATTCGACGAGTGGCGCAGGATAATCAGCGGCGATGCAAAAGTGGTGGTGGGCGCACGTTCCGCCATCTTTGCGCCCGTAAAGGACGTGGGCGTGATTATAATAGACGAAGAGCACGATTCTTCGTATGTGAGCGAATCGAATCCCAGATACATAACGTCTGATATAGCCAAATGGAGGGCGGAATATAACGGCGGAAAGGTGATTTTGGGAAGCGCAACACCCTCTATCGAGAGTTTTCTCTTTGCGAAAAAAGGGGCATATGAGTTGGTGCGCATGGATGAGCGCATAAGCGGAAATATGCCTACCATGCAGATAGTGGATATGAAAGAGGAGATAATAGCCGGAAATATCGGCATATTCTCCGCCGCTTTGAAAAAGCAACTCAGACAAGTTGTAGAACGTAAAGAACAGGCGATGATCTTCTTAAACAGGCGAGGACATTCCTCCTTTGTCATGTGTAAGAAGTGCGGATATATAGCCAAATGTACAGATTGCGATATAACTTTGACATATCATTCCGTGGATAATATGCTCAAATGCCATTATTGCGGGAAGAGATATAAGATGCTTGACTGCTGTCCGGAGTGCGGTAGCAGGGATATAAGATACGGAAAGATAGGCACTCAGCGCGTGGTTTCAGAGTTGGAAAAGGAATTTCCCGGGGTGAATATCCTGAGGATGGACAACGAAACCACTTCCACTAAGTCGGCATATCTGGACATACTCGGCGCATTCGCCGCAGGAGAAGCGCAAATACTTGTGGGCACGCAGATGATAGCCAAAGGGCATGACTTTCCCAATGTGACTTTGGTTGGCATACTGGATGCGGATATGAGCTTGTATTTCAGCGATTACCGCTCCGCAGAGCGCACTTTTCAGTTAGTCACCCAAGTTGCGGGGCGCGCGGGCAGAGCGGCAAAATCGGGAAAGGTTATATTGCAAACGTATTCTCCGCGCCACTACGTCTTTCGCTATGCGGCCGATTACGACTACGACGGATTTTTCGAAAAAGAGAATAATACGCGCATGGTTTCGGATTTTCCGCCATATACGACGATTATGCGCGTGTTGATGAGCGGAACAGACGAAGATGCGGTGATAGAATGCGCCAAGAACATATACTTTGAGATAAAACCGCTGCATAAAAAATACGGGTACGACATCGTCTATATGCAGGCGATGAAAAGTCCTATAAATAAAATAGAAGGTAAATTCAGGTATCAAATACTCATGCGCTTCAAACGGTTGCGTGAGCGCAGTATCATAGCAGACGTATATCACGCCATAGACAGCAAAAAGTCCAAGGGCGTGAGTGTATTTGCGGAGATAAATCCTCAAAACCTGAATTAGGAGGGATATTATATGGCAATAAGGGATATCGTAAAGGACGGCGAACCCATTTTGCGTAAGATCTGCCGCCGCGTGGAAAATTTCGACGATAAACTCGGCAGGCTGCTCGACGATATGCATGAAACAATGAGATATGCCGACGGCGTGGGACTTGCGGCACCGCAGGTGGGCATATCGCGCAGAGCGGCGGTAGTGGAAGTGGGCGATGTATATATTGAAATGGTCAATCCGGAGATAATCGCCACTTCGGGCGTTCAAGTGGGTCAAGAGGCGTGCCTCAGCGTGCCAAACAGATCTTGCATGGTGGAGCGCCCCATGCACGTTACCGTCAAATACTATGACAGACACGGCAAGGAGCATAAAGGAGAATACAGCGGGCTTGTCGCAAGAGCGTGCTGTCACGAAATAGATCACTTGGACGGACATTTATTCTATGACTATGAGTATAAGCACGGATATCATAAGGTGAACGTATAGTGAAGATAGTATTTTTCGGAACTCCCGATTTTGCGCTTCCTTCTCTTCGCGCCTGCGTAGACAGCGGGCATGAAGTGGTCGCGGTAGTAACGCAACCGGATAGAGAGCGCGACAGAAAAAAAATCTCATTTTCTCCGATAAAGCAGCTGGCTGCGGAGTTGGGATTGAATATTTTGCAATATGAAAAGGTCAGCCGCGACGGAACGGAGGAACTGAGAGCGCTGGGTGCGGATCTGTTCGTAACCTGCGCCTTCGGACAGATACTTTCACAGAAGATATTGGATATTCCCCCTTTGGGCACCATTAACGTCCATGCGTCACTCTTGCCTAAGTATCGCGGCTCCGCGCCTATACAGTGGGCGATGATAGACGGCTGTCGGCAAACGGGAGTTACCATAATGCGCACCGTCTTAAAGGTGGATGCGGGCGATATACTCATAAGCAAATCCACCGAAATAGGTAAAGAGGAGACAGCGGGAGAACTGTTCGACAGGCTGTCCGTCATGGGCGGAGAGCTTTTGAAAGACGCCATAAAATTGATAGCCGACGGCAAGGCGGTGTATACGCCTCAGGACGAAAGCCGCGCCACACATTGCCGTATGCTTGAAAAATCGGACGGACTTGTAAACTTCGATATGCCTGCAGAAAAGCTGGACTGCCTTATCCGCGGGCTTACGCCGTGGCCGTCTGCATACACCAAGCTCGGGGGCAAAACGTTGAAAATTTTGAAGGCAAAGCCGTGCGAAAAGCGCTTTGATATAGGCATGGTGAGCGTTGTCAAAGATAAGGCGTATGTCGGCTGTAATCCAGGCAGTATCATGCTGGAAGAAGTGCAGTTGGAAGGCGGAAAGAAAATGGATATAAAGACGTTTATGCTCGGGCATAAACTTGACGGGGTTAAGCTCGGATGAAAGAGGACTTATATATATACGATATATTATCCGATGTATATAAGGGCGAAAGCTACGGGGAGCGCGCCCTCAATCGTTCGCACGCCAAGGGGGCTTTTGTCACGAGAGCGGTATACGGAGTGCTGGAAAGGGACACGCATTATGAGTATGTAATAGGCAAGCTGGTGCAAAAGCGCCCTAAACCATATGCGGTGATATTGCTTAAAATGGGTTTTTATATGCTTGACTATATGGATTCGATTCCCGACTATGCCGCCGTGAACAGAGTTTTGGACTGTGCGCAAGAGTTGGGAAAGGGCGCGATTAAAGGGTTTTTGAATGCCGTTTTCAGAAAGTATATGACGGAGGGGGTGAAATTGCCCAAATCTCCCGCTCAAAAGCTGTCTGTTACGGCTTCCGTTCCGCTGTGGATTGTAAATAAATACATATCTCAGTACGGCTGGGAGCGCGCAGAGGAGTTTTTATCCAAAGAACCATTTACAAAACAGCATATTCGCCACAATGCGCGCAGGACGACGCATGAAGAACTCGGAAAACAGCTGGACAAGCTGGGAGCGGGATATGAAGACAGCGGCTTGGGCTACTTTGTGGATTGGGGAGAGAAACTTTATCCCTTGTTTGACGGGGGATATATCACAATGCAGTCGCTCACGTCCATGAAGTGCTGCCTTGCGGCAGGTGTTCGTGACGGCGACGATGTGTTGGACGTGTGCAGCGCTCCCGGAGGAAAGGCGATATATCTTTCGGAGAACGCAAAGATAACGGTCACTTGTTGCGACATTCACGAACATAGAGTGGAGCTTATTAAAAGCTATGCGCGCAGAATGGGCGCGGATAATTTGGAATACCGCGTCTGCGACTGCGCAAAAGAGCAATTCAAACCGATATATGACGTAGTCTTGTGCGACGTGCCGTGCAGCGGTTTGGGCGTGGCATTTTCCAAGCCCGATATATATCTGCGCAGAAAGCGTGAGGATATTCCCGCCCTTACGGAAACGCAGCAGGCCATCTTGAACAACGCTTCTTCCGCATTAAAACTTAACGGCAAATTGATATACTCCACCTGTACCACGCTAAAAGAGGAAAATTTAGATGTGGTATCGGAGTTTTTGCGCACACATATAAATTTCGAGCAGGAAAGTTCCACTCAATATCTGCCCGACGGAAAGGGAGAAGAGGGTTTTTATGTGGCTGTACTCAGGAGGAAATCATGAAGTTTTTGCAAGATCTCACATATGAAGAAACAGCTGACATGATTTCGAATATGGGGATGCCGAAGTATAGGGCGGACCAATTTTTTCGATGGATCTCCAGAGGAGCGGCTTACGAAGAGATGAGCAATATTCCGCGCTGCCTGAAAGACGCCTTTATAAGCCAAGGTTACTTAGACCGACCGATAAGGATTATCCGCAAGCTGCACTCCAAGCTGGACGGCACGATAAAATTTCTCTACGCGCTTCAAGACGGGAACGTGATAGAAGGCGTATTGATGAAGTATAAATACGGCAATACCCTCTGCGTTTCCACGCAGGTGGGATGTAGAATGAATTGTGCGTTTTGCGCTTCCGGTCTGGACGGATTGGTGCGCAATCTGACTGCGGGAGAGATATTGGGACAAATTATCGCCGTCAATGCCGACGGCGGAGAAGGGTGCGTGGGGAATGTCGTGCTCATGGGGAGCGGAGAGCCTTTGGATAACTATGAAAACACCGTACGCTTTCTTACCAACGTGTCCGACCCGCACGGCTTGAATATCTCAAAGAGAGGAGTTTCCCTGTCCACCTGCGGACTATGCGATAAGATACGCAGGTTGTGCGACGACGGTTTTACGCCAACGCTTACGATATCGCTCCACGCGCCCACAGACGATATCCGGCGCAAAATAATGCCTATTGCAAACAGATACGGCGTGAATGAGGTGATAGAAGCCGCCAAGTATTATTTTAATGTTACAAAGCGCAGGGTGATAATAGAATACTCTCTTATAGACGGTATAAACGATTCCGATGAATGCGCGCGTGAGCTTGCGACTCTCGTAAAAGGGTTTCCCTGCCATGTGAATCTCATCGCCCTAAACAGCGTAAAAGAGCGCGCCCTCAACGGTACCGCGCCGCGTGGGGTGAATAACTTCAAAAAGCGGCTTGAAGATCTAAAAGTGAGCGTTACTTTAAGACGCAGCATGGGGTCGGACATAGACGGAGCGTGCGGACAGCTGAGAAGAAAATTCTTAAAGGCAGGTGAAGAACAATAAAGCGCAGGTTTGTAGGTCAAGTAGTCAAAGGCGTGGGCGGAGTTTATACCGTCAGCGACGGGGAGAACACGTTGAAATGCTATCCCCGCGGCAAGTTGCGCAGACAGGGGGAGATCTATATCGGCGACATCGTGGACGTTGCGAGTGACAAAGAGGGGATTATAGAGAGCGTTCATCCCCGCAAATCCTGTCTGATTCGCCCGTATGTCGCGAATATAGATGCGGTAATAATAGTCATAGCGCCCGTTCCCAAGCCCGACTTCACTCTCGTGGACAAGATGCTTATCGGGGCATTGGAACAGGGAATAGAGGCGTTTATAGTGATAAACAAGTGTGAGTTGGACGGAGCGCAAGAATTGGCTGCCTGCGTATGTTCCGACTATAAAGATCAGGCGGAGATATTTCTGACTTCGGTAGATGAAGGTAAGGGCATAGATAAGTTATGCCGGCGGATAGGAGATATGTTCGTCTGTATGGCGGGACAATCAGGCGTGGGAAAATCATCCATACTGAATGCGCTTTTGGGCGAAGACAAATGTGCGATAGGGGATATTTCAATTAAAAGTGCAAGAGGCAGACATACGACACGTCATATAGAAATATTCAAAAGTGCATATGGTGGACAGATAGCCGATACCTGCGGATTTTCCATGTTGGAGATGCCTACGATAGATCCCGCCGTACTCAGGGAGTATTATCCCGACTTTGAAGAGTTTGCCGGGCAGTGCCGCTACCGCGATTGCAGGCATGACGCGGAAGAGGAATGCGGAGTCAGGCGCGCCGTGCAAGAGGGGAAGCTGTCCGCAAATAGATATGAGCGATATTTGAAACTATATAAAGACGCGAGCGTCAAATGGAGTAAAAGATATGGAAACAATTAAAATTTCACCTTCACTGCTTTCCGCCGATTGGTTGAATTTGGGCGGAGAACTGGATAATTTAGCATCGTGGGGAGCCGATATGGTACATTGCGACGTGATAGACGGTATATTTGCGCCCAACATTACCTTTGGAATGCCGATGATAAAATCGTTGAAAAAGGCGAGCAAATTACCGCTTGATGTGCATCTTATGATTACAAAACCGGAGAGATATATAGATGAGTTTATACGGGCGGGAAGCGATATTCTCTCTTTCCACCCCGAATCGAGCGAGTGTCCTCATGAGGTCTTGGCCAAGATAAAAGGGGCGGGAATAAAAGCGGGGATAGCTATAAATCCGGACGTGTCCGTTTCCGTCGCGGAGGAATTTTTAGATGAAATAGACTTTATCCTCCTTATGGGAGTGTTTCCCGGATTCGGCGGTCAAAAATTTATTCCCGCGGTGATGGATAAGATAGACGAGTGCAAAAAACTTACAGTGGGTAGAGATATCTATATAGAATTGGACGGCGGAGTGACGATTGACAATATTGCTCAGATGAAGAGGAGAGGTTTGGACGCAGCCGTCGCGGGAAATGCGGTATTTGCCGCATCCGATCCGGCGCTTGCGGTAAAGCTGTTGAAGGCATAGTAACACAACCTCTTCTGTATTCATATTTATGAGTACAGGAGGGATAAAGATGGTGATTCTATGCATAAATCCGCCCGCGCCCATTAAAAAAGTGCTACGGATATTTTTCAGAAACCGTGAGAAAAATTAACGATATACGTTAAAAGTGCATTTAATATACATAAAAGGGCAAAAATATGCGCACCCCAAAAGGTGCGCTTGTTTTATTAAGCCCTGTTGACCTTGCCGCCTTTGAGGCACTTTGTGCAAACGTAAACGCTCTCGGTAGCGCCGTTATCCTTTACGACCTTTACCTTTTGCACGTTTACTCCCCAACTTTTCCTGTACTTACGGTTGGAGTGGCTCACTTTATTACCGCTGAGCTGAGTTTTATTGCATACACTGCATACCCTAGACATACTTTCACCTCCGTTTATGTTGCTGATATATATTACCATTTATTTAGGGATAAAGCAACAAATTTAACGCACTTTTATACGGAAAATTTTTATAAATTGCACATTTAGCCTATTTTGGGCGTAAAAATTCTCTCATATGCTTGCAAATTATGCGCGCATTATAGTAATATAATTATAGTATGGCAGTGAAAACATCCAACATATACGGGAAAATTACCATTTCGGACACGTCGGTTGCCAAGATAGCGCACTATTCCGCTATTGATTGTTACGGCATTTCCGACCTCGTGTCGCGCCGTTTTACGGACAGCTTGGTGGAACTTTTCAATAAATCTTCCGCGGCGAAGGGCGTGAGAGTGGAAACTGTCAATAATAAAATAAATATTGATTTGTACGTTATACTTAAAGACGGAATCAACATCAACGCGGTAAAAGACTCTGTCGCAGCTACCGTCAAGTATAACGTGGAAACTTTTACGGGTATGCGCGTTAACAAGATAAATGTGAACGTCGTGGGCGTGAGAGTTTGACAGGAGTATAGATGAAGGTATTAACCCCCGCCGTGTTGAAAGACATGATAATAGGCGGATATAAATATTTGTCGGCGAATAAGGAGGCGGTAAACGCGCTCAACGTATTCCCCGTACCGGACGGCGATACGGGTACGAATATGAGTCTTACCATCTCATCCGCCGTGCAGGAGCTGGAAGCGCTGGGAGATAAGTACGACATGAACGACGTACTCAAATGCATCTCTCACGGCACTTTGAGGGGAGCCAGAGGCAATTCGGGCGTAATTTTGTCGCAAATTATGCGCGGATTGACAAAATCCTTGGAAGATGTGGAGCAGGTGACCACAAAGGTATTTGCAAAAGCGCTTGCCGCAGCTCGCGAAATGGCATATAACGCCGTAACCAAGCCCAAGGAAGGAACGGTTCTGACGGTCATCAGATATATCGCGGAAAAGGCTCCGCAGCTTGCGTCAAAGAAATCGGATTTTACAGAATTTTTCAATGCAATAATACAAAAAGGCGATGAAATATTGCAAAAAACGCCCGATATGCTTCCGGTGCTTAAAAAAGCGGGAGTAGTGGACGCGGGCGGCAAAGGACTGTTGTGCGTGCTTACAGGCGCATACAAGGTATTGGCAGGCGAAACGATAGAAGAAGAACCCGTTGCGGTAGATTATATTGCTCCCGCTCAGACGGCACTCAGCGAAAATATCAACGAAGAGCATGACTATGACAATATAAAATTTGCATATTGCACGGAATATTTCGTGGTAAATCTCAAAAAACATTGCACGGAAGAGGATGTGGAGAAGCTGCGCGACAAGTTGATGGCGATAGGTGATTGCGTTATAGTTATCGGCGATATAAGTTTGATAAAGGTCCATGTGCATACCAATCAACCTAATAAAGCGCTGGGGTATGCGTTGCAGTTAGGCGAGTTGGATAAGGTCAAAATCGAGAATATGCTCCAACAGCACAGGGCTATTGTGGAAGAGCGTGAGCGCAATAAAAAGCCTTTGGGTATGGTGGCGGTCTGCGCCGGTTCCGGACTTTCCCGTATCTTTAAGGACATGGGCGTGGACTATGTCATAGAAGGCGGTCAGACGATGAATCCCAGTGTGGAGGATATTTTGGTGGCGGTTGAGAAAGTGAATGCCGACAATATCATCATCTTGCCCAATAACAAGAACATAATAATGGCGGCAGATAAAGTGAATGAGCTTAGCAAGAAGAATGTAAGCGTCGTTCCCACAGTCAGCGTAGCCCAAGGTATACGCGCGGCAATGGCTTTCGATACAGAGCAGGATATGTCCGTTAATTGCACTAACATGACTAAGGCATACAAGGATCTTACCTGCGGAGAGGTTACTCATGCGGTCAGAAATACCAATATGGACGGCTTTTCACTGCACGAAGGAGACATTATCGGCTTGAGCGGCGATAAGATAGTGGCACAGAGTAAAGATATAGGAGAAACCACGGAAAAAGTGGTTCACGCGCTTGTGGGAGATTTTTCGGAGAGCATCACCCTCTATTACGGTTCGGATGTAAAAGAGGAGGAAGCGGAAGAGCTCAAAGAGCAGCTGGAAGAAAAATATCCCGACTTCGATGTGGCTTGCTATAACGGCGGACAGCCGCATTACTATTATTTCGTTGCGGTAGAATGAACTTAATTGATATCAAGGGAATAGGAGAAAAAACGGTGCCCAAGCTGAATAAGCTGGGCATTTATTCCACAAAAGATCTGATAGATTTCCTGCCAAGCAAATATTGGGATATGACCAACTTTTCCGACTTGGAAAATACCCGTATGGGTGACTATGTCCTCTTGTCCGGCATCATGTTTTCCGTGACCAAGGTGCAATATATTCGCAGGAACATGAACGTTTTTAAGGCTACATATCTCACGCAGGGTAAAAAAATAGTGCTAACTTTTTTCAACGCGCCCTACCTTAGAGAAAAGGTGAATGCGGGAGAAGAATATGTGGTATGGGGCAAACTTTTGGAGAACAAAGGGGCGCTTACCATGTCCAATCCCAGCTTTGAGGCGGGAAAGACGGGAGAGCGATTGAGCGGTATAACTCCCATATATCCTACAAAAAATATAATTGCGCAGCCTACATTGAATAAGTTTATCCGCAACGCGCTGGATAAAGAAGAATTTTCTTCGATTATAGAAAGTGTGTGCGACGACATTCCGCTTAGAACGGGATATATCCTCTCTCATTTTCCCAAAGTGCGTCAAGACGCCGTGGAAGGCAGGAGAAGGCTGAATAAGGAGAAGATCTCCGCCCAGCTGTTTGCGTATAAAATATTAAAACAGGGCAGGACGCATAAGAGTAAACATTACGGTAAACCTCTTTCGGTAATAGAAGATGCAATAAACGCTTTGCCGTACAAATTGACCGAGTCGCAAATGAAAGCGATAGAGGAGATATATTCCGATTTTAACAGCGGTGAAAAGATGAACAGGTTGCTGTCCGGCGACGTGGGAAGCGGAAAGACTGTGGTGGCGCTTATGTCGGCGGTGTATGCCATAAGGTGCGGTTATCAAGTGGCGTTTATGGCTCCTACGGAGATATTGGCGCGTCAGCACTATACCACCGCGTGTAATTTGCTTGCAGGGAGAGGGATAAATATAGGCGTGCTTACGGGAGTGAGCAGCGCGCAGGAGAAGAAGGGCGTGAACGCGGCGCTTAAAAGCGGAACGCTGGATCTACTTATAGGTACGCATTCGGTGATAGGAGATAAGGTGGAGTTTTCCAATTTGGGCTTTATCATTATAGACGAATTGCAGCGCTTCGGTGTAAGACATAAGTCCACGCTGGAAAATAAGTCGGAAAACGTGGACGTACTCGTGATGAGCGCAACTCCCATCCCGCGCGCCATGGCTCTTACGCTGTACGGCGACTTGAAGTTGTCCTCTCTCTTGCCGCGCGGGAGCATGGCGGACAATATCGTAACCAAAGTAATCGGCGATGATAATTTGAAAGAAGTGTACGATTTTATCCATAAACGAATAGATAAAGGGGAACAGGCATATATCGTATGTCCTCTGGTGGAGGACAGTGAAGGGCTGGAAAGGGTATCTGTAAAATCTCTCTATGCCGACCTCGTGAGCGGTCCGTTCAGAGGAGTTAATATAGGACTTGTATATTCCGGTATGAAAGAAAGTATCAAAGCGGAAATAATGCATAGATTCTATATTGGCGAGCTTAAAGTGCTGGTAGCTACCACCGTAATAGAAGTGGGTATAGACTGTAAAAGCGCAAGCGTCATGTTGGTGCTCAACGCAGATTGTTTCGGTCTATCCACCTTGCACCAGCTGAGAGGAAGAGTAGGGAGGAGGGAAGGGTTGAAGTCGTACTGCATTCTGCATACTTCCCTAAAAAAAGAGAGCGAACGCCTTACGAGTTTGTGCAACAGTAAGGACGGATTCGAGATAGCGCAAAAGGATGCGGATATGCGAGGCTACGGCGATTTCTTCGGCATGAGGCAAAGCGGCGGCGGGGGCGATTGGAGTAAAATAAGCGCAAATCTTATCATTGAATGCCGAGATATTGCAGATAAATTGTATAAAGACCATCCCGATGAAACACTGCATTCCCAAATGGTTCAGAAGTATCTCGCTACTCTCAAAGATGTGAGTTTAAGCTGATAGTATTATGAAAAATTGCGTAATAAAGAATAATATGGTAATTTATTGTCTAACATTACAACTTTTTGTTATATAAAATATTTATATATATGCCTGCCCACTATCAATATCAAATAGGATTTGAGGGTGCTGAGTTTGTCTAAATACATCTTGCAATATCCTAGATAATCGTGCATATCTAAATAGAAGAACGGCAGCTGTCTTGCAATATGCATATCTAAAATAAGCAGTAAGTTTTACTATTAAAAGTCACATATGGTAGCATCGCAATTTAAGAAGGCATATCCGCAAAATCGGCGTGGAATAATACTGTCACAAGCTCAAAATTAAAAGATCAGACAAAGCTGTAAACGTAACACGGCATTTTAACGATATTCGGATGGTTGCGTCATGGAATAATGAAAATATTTTTGTAAATTACGCAAAATTTTACTCAGAAACAGTCTTTGTTTTCCGCCGAAATTCGAAAAGGTATACTATCATATATGGGTACCTGCGAAAGCGTATTTTTTTATAATTTCAATTTTTCGGTAATGACTTTGAGTATTTTAATATGAATGAGTAACTTACCGCTCGGCAGCCTTCTCTTGCATGATGAGCGAGAGTTATTCCGATTACTACATGAAGTAAAAAATATTTTAGAGAAATAAATAGGTCGGTTTTGTCTATATTCAAAATATGAGTTATACTCTTTCTTTACCGTGTGAAAAATAGCCGAAAGTATTTTAAGACCGTTAAATATTTGCGGTAAGTTTTCAAACATTTCAACCTGTTTGTTAGCTAAAGCTATTTGGGTAACGAAAGAACAGTATATGTAATTTTAGGCTGCCGATTGGCATTTTATGGTGAAATTGTCTGCATACAGGGGAAAATTAAAAGAGAAAAATAATCCCATGGAAATCCATTCCAAATAATAATACGAACCTGACTTATGCCAAGGTTCGTATTATTCTTGTCTGGTGCCGATGACCGGACTCGAACCGGTACGGAGTTGCCCCCGAGGGATTTTAAGTCCCTTGCGTCTGCCATTTCGCCACATCGGCTAATGAAAAAAGGTCCTTGCGCGGCAAGAACCTTCATCTGGAGGCACCACCCAGATTTGAACTGGGGGTTAAGCTTTTGCAGAGCTCTGCCTTACCACTTGGCTATGGTGCCATATCTTGGAGCGGGAGACGGGACTCGAACCCGCGGCCTTCGCCTTGGCAAGGCGACGCTCTACCAACTGAGCCACTCCCGCATATCGTGGTGGGAACAACAGGGCTCGAACCTGTGACCCCCTGCTTGTAAGGCAGATGCTCTCCCAGCTGAGCTATGCTCCCACGCTGTCACGCATAATAATATATCAAAAAACAGCGGACTTGTAAAGAGTTTTTCACCACCTTTTTTCATTATATTCAAAGTTTTTCCCGATTGTTACGCTGATTTAAGAAGTTGAAAGGAAGATTATTGCCTATAACTGCGAAAAAACAGTTGAAAACCTGAGATGAATGTGATATTATTTTTCTTGCCGAGGTGTAGCGCAGTTTGGTAGCGCGCATGGTTCGGGACCATGAGGTCGTGGGTTCAAATCCCGTCACCTCGACCAATGGGAATGCGCAAGCATTCCTTTTTTAATGGTTGAATTATCGTATTTACATATGGTATAATATATAAAACGAATGATGAGGGCAGCCGATGATATCCATGCGCATTAAGCTTAATAAGAAGAGGATTGATGACGAGGAAATCTTTGATTATGACACTCTCGTAAGTTTTTTAATGGAAAAACTGAATGAAAGAGGCTGTGAAACATGGATTGACGATAGAAATTGCATACATTGCGATATGTACGACATTCTGTATAGGGATACTTGCGAAGAAATGAATGAGATATACAAGTGGCTCGCGGGTATAGATTGGTTTGCCAGATATTGTTCAAAGTGGTTAATGCTTTCCGAATACAACTACTTTCATGTAAAAGATTTTGACGGGAATGTGAATGTGGAAAACCTTTTCTTGGAAGAATGGCTTCACAATCCGCTGTTTAGCAATGTGGTCAGATTCGGCGACTATTTCAGTTCTCCGCCGAAAAACTAGTTCGATTATGTAAGAGCATGGCGCTTATAAAAATAAGACGAGCTACGCAAAATTTTTTCAAAACAGACCGCAAAATATTTGCCTATTGATAAAATTTATGCTATCATATTGTAGCATTCGTTTGGAGGTATAGCACAGTTGGTTAGTGCGCTCGCTTCACATGCGAGAGGTCATAGGTTCGAGTCCTATTATCTCCACCAAGCTCGAGAGTCGTCAAAAAATATCAGATATATCGGTATTTTAGGCGACTCTCTTGTATTATTTGTCAATCTCGCTTAAAAATCTGTGCGAAATCTGTGTCAAACATCTTCACATTCTCGCTTTCAAACGCGCCGGGAATATAATGTCCGGAAGATTTGCGGGTAAAATATGGCGCCAATACCGATTTTTGCAATAAGTCGGAGCGATAATATGTTTGATATTTTACAGTTAAAATTAAGCCGGTAGAGAAGAGCAGCGTTGACAGAGGGATAGAGCATGGTATATACTTTTATAGATTAAAATATGATAGGAGAAGGCTATGGCGTTGACCAGGAAAAAGAAGATTATAATCGGAATACTTGCGGCATTGTCGGTTGTGGTTATAGTGATTGTTATGGCGCTGTTTATTCCGCGTATGGGCGAAAAGCGCGTGGATGTTTGGGGTGTAGACAGCGAGTTCTCCATTAAAAGCGTGCAAAATGTTGAGGCGGGAAGCGAGCAATTTGAGATATTACTTTTTACCGATTTGCAGCTGTGGAGTGATTTGTCGGATAATAACAAGACTTTTGAATTGATGGACGAACTTGTGTCCCGCGTACAGCCCGATATGATAATTTTACCGGGCGATAACGTTTCCGGACTTACCACCGACATATTACTTAAACAGCTTATCAAGCGCATGGAGAGTTATAAAATTCCGTGGGCGTGTAACTATGGTAATCATGACATGGAGGGTAATGCCACCATATCTTGGCAGTCGGATAGGTATGAAGAGGCGGAATATTGTATGTTTGAGAGAGGACCTTCAAACCTCTACGGAATGGGCAATTACGCCATAAATATCACCAGAAATGGAAGTATAGACAAGACGTTGTTTTTCTTAGATAACGGCAGGTATTACGAATACGAAAGCGGCAGTGATGAAATATATATGGGCTATGAGCAGATCGCCTGGTTTGAATGGATGGCACAGGGTATAGCCGAAGCAAACGGCGGCGATCGGGTACCCGGAATTGTGTTTTCGCATTTTGCTCAACCGGAGATGAAAGAGGCGATAGAAACGCTATGCACGCTCGACGAGGAAACGGGCAGATATTATGTGCCGGAAGAGTACGGCTTTGGATATTGCTCCTATCTCCCCGGCGTAGCTCCCATAAATTCGGGATTTGTGGACGTTGCAAAAGCAAACGGAGTCACACACTTCTTCTGCGGGCACGACCACGAAAATAACGCCTCGATCACATACGAAGGCATAACATATACTTACGGCTTAAAGACGGGTCCTTCACCCAAGTATTGGAATGACGCGGAAGAGTACGGCGGCACGGTGATCACCCTCGACCCGAGCGGGGGAGTGTATATAAATAATATAGTAATATAATATTATAATATATTATGGGCGGCTTATGGGCGGCGTGAATAGCGCCGCCTTTTTATAACAAAAATTTAGTCAGTAGAAGCACGTTTGAGAATCTATACTGAAAAGTTCGTTGGGTGTGATTTCGTAAAGATTGCACAATTTGAGGATAAGCGAATAATTCAACTCAAATACGCCGTTTTCGAAGCGGCTGTATTGCTGCTGGGTCATATGCAAAACGGCGGCGACTTCTTTTTGAGTAAGTCCCTTTGCTTTGCGAGCCGCAGCTAAATTTTTTCCTATGCTTTTTGCTATATCCATAAAGTAAATATACCATTTAGTGATGTATTTTACTTGCTATACACCATTTTATGATGTATAATATATGTATATGAAACAAAGGAGAAAACATACATGGGTTTAGTACCGGCTAAATGTTCACAATGCGGAGCAAACATTCAAGTTGACCCTTCCAAAGAAGCGGGGATATGCCCCAACTGCGGAACGGCATTTATCACTGAAAAGGTGATTCATAATTATAATATTACGAATAATATGGCGATAAACAACGCAACTTTCACCATAGAGCAGGAGAGGGAAAATTATGACAGAGAAATTCTATTTATAAGGTATTCGGATAAGTACGGGAAAACGTCGGCTACGATATTTGTCGACGATAAGGAATACGGCAGAATTTATAAATTCGGGAGAGAAAAAATTATGGTGGATTCCAAAAAAGCGCATAGAATTTATTGCGTTTGCGGAAACACTAAGTCTAATACCGTGTTTATTTCACCCGGCGACAATATGAATGTAATTCAAATAGATGCGCCCGAAGTGGGCAGAATAAATTTGAATCAATCGGAAAAAGAGGAGAAAAAAATAATCGACCCTAAGCAGGCTGTATCGGTTAACATCATTATAATAGCGGTAGGAATTGCGCTTGCGTTAGTCGGAATAATATACGGCGTTACTCTTGGCGACGCGTCACTTGCCGTAAGCTTTGGCATTACAGGTGGTATTATAGCCGTTATAGGAGCCATATCTGCACCGATCGTCTACAAAAAAGCCAAGGAAGAAAAAGAGAAAGCCGAAAAGGAAGAAAGAGAGGGCAAGACAAACAAAAAAGACAATGAAAATAAAAAAGCGTAAGCTGACGCGGAGGTGTAATCCTCCGCGTTTGTCATTTTAGTAGCTATTATTCTTGACATCATCGCCATAATAATGTAAACTTAGACTACCTGGTTATACGAAAGGAAGAGGTTTAATGTCGAAACACAACGGGTTTGCGGGAAAAGATATGTACGGCGCCGAGATGATAAGTGAACGTGGCAAACAGGCTGCGGGCGGTCTTGCGCCTACGGAAGAGAAAAAGCATAAAGGGTTCGCATCCAAGCTGGGATTTGTACTCGCTGCGGCAGGCAGTGCCGTTGGATTGGGCAATCTGTGGCGCTTTCCCTATCTTGCCGCAAAGTACGGCGGCGGAGCGTTTATCCTTTGCTATCTTATCCTGGCGGTAACGTTTGGATTTTGTCTGCTCGTGCTGGAAATAGCCATAGGCAGAAGGACAGGCAAAAATATCATAGGTGCATTTTCCGCTTTGAACAGGAAGTTTAAGTGGCTGGGAATACTCACACTGGTGGTGCCGATAATAATTGTGCCTTATTATTGTGTAATAGGCGGATGGGTGACCAACTACATTTATGCCTTTGCAGCAGGCGATAGTATGCTGGTGGGCGAGGGCGCGTCAGTGGCTACCTCGCAGGAGTATTTTAATGGTTTTATCTCCAATCCGTGGATGCCTATCGTGTTTTTCCTGATATTCGCGCTTATTACTGTGTTTGTCGTGGTGTTCGGTGTGCAGAAGGGGATAGAGCGCATGAGCAAGATCCTCATGCCCGCCTTGGCGGCGATTGCCATAGCCCTTATGATATATGTACTCTGCCAGCCGGGCGCACTGGACGGGCTGAAAGTGCTGTTTATTCCCAATTTCGAAAACTTCAAGATAGAGACGTTACTGGCAGCCTTGGGACAGTTGTTCTACTCGATGTCACTGGCCATGGGTATAATGATCACATATGGCTCTTATATGAAAAAGGACGCCAAGATAACTTCATCCGCCCGCCAAATTTCCATATGTGATAGTGCGTTTGCGATAGTGGCGGCGGTGATAATAATTCCATCAATATTCGCCTTTTCCGACGATCCTCAAAATGCAATGGCTCAATCGGGACCTTCGCTCATGTTCGTTCAACTTCCTGCGGTGTTCAACAATATCGCCGGCGGCAGATGGCTGGGAATGGTGTTTTTCGTGCTGGTATTCTTTGCCGCGCTTACGTCGTCGATATCGCTGGTTGAAACGATAGTTGCGGTGCTTAAATCGAACGGTTTGAGCAGGGCGGTATCGTGCATGATAGTATTCGGACTGATGCTGATATTGGGCGCCCTCTCATCTTTGGGATACGGTCCGCTGTCTATGATAAAGATCGGCGATATGCAGCTGCTAGACTTTTTCGACTACATTTCCAATAGCATAATCATGCCTATTGTGGCGATAGGCACCTGTGTGGTTGCGGGATATTTCTGCGATACGAGGCTTATTATGGACGAGGCAGGGCTTATAGGCAAGCCTACGCGCACTTATTTCCGCATAATGATTCGTTATGTGGCTCCCGTGTGCATGGCGCTCATATTGATAAGCGGAATATTTATGGATTTGTAGTTAGACTCTGAGTTTAGCGCACGCGCGCAAGCTGAAAAGACAACTTCGGTTCTATCACGATTACTTAAAACAATGCCATAGGCGGCATAAGGGCAGTTTTTCAATTTGAAAAGCTGAACTGGGATATGGACTGTTGAAGAAAATTGATTGACTTTAATTTTTCAAGCGTTTAAGATATATTCGATAGGAGATAGCTGTTTATGAGTTTGCTGAAAAATTATAACAATACGATCGTATCTTGTTATATCGGCTATATAGTTCAAGCTATCGTAAATAATTTTGCGCCTTTGCTGTTTTTGACCTTTCAAAGTCAATACGACATATCTTTGGACAAGATAACCATGCTTGTCACCATCAACTTCGGAGTGCAGCTTTTGGTGGATCTCATATCGGCAAAAGTGGTAGACAAGATAGGGTGGAGAGCCGCCATGGTCACTGCCCATATCTTTGCTACATTGGGTATTGCGGGATTGGCGTTTTTACCCGAGTTGTTTGCGGATGAGTTCTACGGTTTGATGATAGCCGTAATGCTTTATGCCGTGGGTGGCGGACTTTTGGAGGTATGCGTAAGTCCCATTGTGGAAGCCTGCCCGACAAAGAGAAAGGCTGCGGCAATGAGCCTTTTGCACTCATTCTATTGCTGGGGTGCCGTAGCGGTGATATTGATATCATCTCTCTATTTCATGTTCGAAGGGACGGCAGGGTGGAAGATGATGGCATATATTTGGGCTATCATCCCCGCGCTTAACTGTATATATTTTTTACTGGTACCCATGCCTAAGCAGGAAGCGGAAGAAAAAACGGGTAACTTCAAATCTTTAATGACCAATAGAGTGTTTTGGCTTATGGTTTTGTTGATGGTTTGCGCGGGAGCGAGCGAGGTATGTATAGCGCAGTGGGCATCCAGTTTTGCCGAAAGCGGATTGGGCGTAAGTAAAGTGGTTGGCGATATAGCAGGTCCGTGCGCCTTTGCTTTTCTGATGGGCATATCTAGGTTAATATTCGCCAAATTGAGTGAGAAATTGAAATTGGAACCTTTGCTGCTTATATCGGGAATATTATGCGCGGCGGGATATTTGATAATAGCCGTATCTCCGAATGCCATATTATCCTTAGTGGGATGCGGTATCTGCGGATTTGCCGTCGGCGCCATGTGGCCGGGAACTTTCAGTCTCTCCGCAAACGGAATAAAGGGCGGGGGAACGATGATGTTCGCGTTTTTGGCGCTTGCTGGCGACGTAGGTTGCACCGCGGGTCCCACTTTGGTAGGATTGGTAACGGACGCTACGGACGGGAGATTGCAGACGGGACTTTCGTTCGGAATAATTTTTCCCGCAGTACTTTCTCTGGGACTTATAATATATATGTTGATAAATAAAAGAAATAAAAAAGCTGCGCTTGACGTTCCGCTATCCGAAAGTCGAGGCGCAGACAAGGAGGAGAATAATAATGATAATATCCAATCTTAAAAATGCGGCAAGATATCAAAATATCGACGAGAAAATTTTTTCTTGCATAGAGTATGCCGCAAAGCTGAACGGCGATACGCCTTGCGGCAGATATGATGTGGCGCAAGATGTGTATGTGAATGTGATGGAATATACGCCAAAGCCTGCAAGCGAGGCGACGATAGAAACGCACGATGTCTATGCCGACTTGCAGCTTGTCTTAAAAGGAGAGGAGTTTATGGGATATATCTCCGCCGAGGACATCCTTCCTGTTGAGGCATACGATAAGGAGCGGGATATAGCGATGTGGAAAGGGAATATTGCACTCTTGCCGCTAAGAGCGGGGGATTTCGCCCTGTTTTTCCCGGGGGAACCTCATGCGCCCAGCCTGCACAAGACTATGGGCACGGTAAAAAAAGCCGTGTTTAAGATAAGATACGATAACTGACATACTTTGCCTGTTTTTCGTTTGACAGGCATATGGGCATTTGGTAGAATTGTATTCGGCACCGGGCATTGCCTCGTGCCGAATCTTTATAAAAAAGGAGCCGCCTAAATGTTCAAAGCATATTCCAAAAGCGTATTTCCCGCAATGCTTGCGTTTGCGTTTTCGGGAGTGTATTCCATTGTTGACGGTCTTTTTGTAGGGAACTGTGTCGGTGATGTGGGTGTATCCGCAATAAATGTAGCGTGGCCGCTGGTTGTTTTTGTGCAGGCTTTGGGTACGGGAATAGGAATGAGCGGTGCGGTCAATCTCTCCATAGCAAAAGCTGCCGGAGATGAAGAAGGGGAGCGCAGATATTTGGGGAATACGCTTATTATCCTCGTGATAGCCGCCGCTGTTTTTTCCCTGGTACTGAGTTTTACATATCCATATCTCGTCCATCTTTTCGGCGGCAGAGATGATATAGAAATTTATGCCAACGAATATATAAAATATTTGATGTGGGGTGCCGCAATACAGATGGTATCCACCTGCCTGGTGCCCATCGTGAGGAATTACGGCGGAGCAATCGTAGCTATGGGGGCGATGATAGCCGGATTTCTCACTAACGTACTGTTGGACTGGTTGATGGTTCAGGTTTTAAGTTGGGAGATGATGGGAGCGGCGCTTGCGACATTGATAGGGCAGTTTGTAACCGTTATACCATGCGTGGTATTCCTTTTTTATAAAAAGTTGCTTATACGCCATACCGTATACCGCCCTCGCGTAAAGGAGTGTTTGACCATATTAAAGGTGGGTATATCTCCCTTCGGTCTTACGCTGGTACCGACCCTAGTGGTTGTAATTTTCAATATTGCCGCTCTTGAATACGGAGGTAATGCCGCTATTGCCTGTTATGCGGTGGTCAATTACGTCACCTGCGTGGTACAATATCTCATGCAGGGGGTGGGCGACGGTTCTCAACCTCTTATCAGCACATATTACGGAGAAGGGGATATGAAAAAAGTCAAGACGTCTGTGGCGATGTCATACTTAACCGCACTCATTACCTCGTTTATCTGTCTTCCCGCGGTATATTTGCTGCGTTATGCCATACCTCAGATGTTCGGATCTTCGCCTTCGGTGGCGGAGGACGCCGCCCATGTACTCTCTCTGTTCGTGTGGTCCTTCCCGTGCATTGCCATAATGCGCGTATCTACGGCATATTTTTACGCAACAAAGAGTAATTTGTTTGCTTATATTCTCATATACAGCGAACCTATCTCATTGGCATTGCTTATCCTTGCCGGCGTACCTAAAGCGCTGGGCTTGGAAGGACTTTGGATGTGTATCCCCATAAGCCAGGGAATCTTGGCGCTTATGGCGATAGTTTTGATGATCATCGCCGTTATCAAGAATAAGAAAACGGCGGTCGTGAAAGTGCGATAAGTATTTTTTCAAATTCCCGTCCATAAGCGGTCATCTTCATTGACAACAAGCAGAGATATTCAGTATAATGTTAATGCAATATTTTAAGGAGTCTTACTTTATGAAGAAGAAGTTGATCTTTACCGCAGTGGCGGCAATACTCGTGATAGGCATCGTTTTCGGCATTGTCGCTTGCAACAAGAACAACGGTTCCGCCACAGACTCTTTAGAGAATCCCTTTGTGGAAAACTATGTAGAGATGGATTATTCCGAAGTAAATGGTTACACGGAAGTAGAAGGTCTTGACGCCTTTGATGTGCTCGTATCTGCATATAATTCTTGGGTGAACAATACAGCTTATAGAAGGATAGAGGCTTTTGACTTTGTGGCTAGCGTATCTACGCTTGGCGCACATCAGCAGAGCATGAGCGTGTATAAGCGCGATGGTGAAGAGTTCTATAAAGAAGACGTAACCATAACTACCGGAGTGCAAACGGACAATATCGGTGAAAGGGAGTATTACGACGGAAACAAGGTGTATTCAATTTACTTTAACGATAAAAATAGAGCTCCCGGCAATGAGGATAATCTCTTTGCGGTAACAGATTGGGGTGATTTTGCTGAATGGCAGCCGGGAGATAGATATGAAGATTTTGACGATATGAAGTATTCGCTCCTTGAAGAGTTCAATTCCTATGCTTGGCAGGACAGGACAAATTATGCCGACGACTGCGACTATACCGTGTATGAAAAGGACGGACTTTATTATTTCACACTCACACTCGATTGTTCTAAGGAAGCTATGGATACCGTACATACCGTGGCTAGAGATGAAATTATCGCCGGAACTGGCGGCATTCCCGGTACATTGAATATGGTGCAAAATACTAAGATAGATATAATCGTAAAGCCCATGGCAGATAATTCTTACAGGTTCGAGGCGTGGAGGAGAACGGAAAAGTACGAAGGTGACAGAACGGTGCTTTTCACCGTAACCGCCAAATGCCAGCAGACAACGCTGACCGTTTTTGACTACGAAGAGGCTGATTACACCATAACCGATGCGGATAAATTGAATTTGGCGTAAATTGTTGCTTTTGCAATATTGATTTTTTGCGTCATATAAATTACAATTGATATGAAGAAATAAGAGGAGGCAGATATGCACTGCGTTAGAAAGATAACCGAGGACATAAATCTTGTGGGTGCAAGCGACAGGAGATTGGCACTGTTTGAAAATCTCTACCCCATACCCGACGGCGTTTCCTACAACGCCTATATAGTTGAGGACGAAAAGACCGTGCTGATAGATACCACGGATAAATCGGTGGTGGAGCAATTCAAAGAGAATATTGCCTATGTATTGGGCGGCAGAAAGCTGGACTATATAATCGTCAACCATATGGAACCGGACCACTCCGCTACGCTTGAAGAGATTGCCCGCACTTACCCCGAAGCCACCATAGTTTGCAATCATAAGATAAGCCAGATGATAAACAACTATTTTTCCCTGGACACTGCGGGCAGGATAAAGCTGGTAAAAGAAGGGGACGTCCTGGAAACGGGCAAGCATAAGTTCACATTTGTCATGGCGCCCATGGTTCATTGGCCGGAGGTTATGGTCACTTACGATATGTACGATAAGACCTTGTATTCTGCTGACGCATTCGGATCATTCGGCGCTATCGGAGCGGCTCTTTTCAACGATCAGGTGGATTATGACCGCGACTATATCGACGATTCTCGCAGATATTACACCAATATCGTGGGAAAATACGGCACGCAGGTGCAGGCGGTGCTAAAAAAAGCCGCGGGGCTGGAAATAGCGCGTATCTGTTCGTTGCACGGACTTGTATGGCGCAATCATTTTAACTATATATTGGATAAGTACAACAAATGGAGTACTTACACTCCGGAAGTTAAGGGTGTGCTCATCGCATATGCATCCGTCTATGGCAACACGGAAAATGCCGTGAACATCCTGGCGGCACAGCTGGCTGACAGAGGCATTACAAATGTGAAGATATGTGACGTGAGTAAGACGCATCCGTCATATATCTTATCCGATGCGTTCAAATACAGCAATATCGTGCTGGCGTCTACGACTTACAATGCCGGTATTTTTACTAATATGCACGATTTGATTATGGATATCGTCGCGCACGGCTTGAAAAATAGGGCTTATTCGATAATAGAAAACGGAAGCTGGGCGCCTATGTCGGGTAAGCTGATGCAAGATGAACTTGCAAAACTTCCCGGATCGCGCTTTGTAGGCGACAAGGTGACGCTGATTTCTTCGGTAAAGAAAGACACCGTGGACAAGCTGGCAGCTTTGGCAGACAGTATAGCGGCAGACATACTTGGAGATGAAGAACCCACAGCGACCGATGCAGATGTCACCATAGACAATAAGGCATTTTTCAAGATAACTTACGGACTCTTCGTGCTTACTTCCGGCGATAAGGCTAAGAAGGGCGGGTGCATCGTAAACACGGTTATACAGGTAACCGATACCCCCAAGCGCGTTTCGGTTGCGGTGAACAAGGCAAATTACACTTGCGAACTTATCAACAAGACGGGAGTGTTCAATGCCTGTGTTATAGATGAAGACGCCGACTTCAAGCTGTTCCAAGATTTCGGATTCCGTTCGGGTAAGGATGTGGATAAGTTTGCGGGACGGGACGATGTGTCGTATTCCGCAAACGGTCTACCGTATATCAATAAGGCTTGCAACGCATTCATCTCCGTGAAAGTCACTGAGAGGATAGACGCCGGTACGCATATGGTGTTTATTGGCGAAGTGACGGAGGCAAAGGTGCTTTCCGAAGTGAATTCCGCAAGCTATAATTACTATTCCAAGAACATAAAACCCGCTCCGCCCAAGAAGGAAGGTGGTAAAAAGGGGTTTGTATGCAAGGTTTGTGGATATGTATACGAAGGCGATACGCTGCCTGAAGATTTCGTATGCCCGTGGTGCAAACACGGCGCGTCCGACTTCGAGCCGCTCAAATAAAAAACAATTAGGAGGATAACAACATGAAGTATGTATGCACCGTATGCGGTTATGTTTACGATGAAGAAGTAGGCGATCCCGATAACGGCATTGCCGCAGGCACCAAGTGGGAGGACGTTCCCGAAGATTATCTCTGCCCTCTATGCGGAGTAGGCAAAGATATGTTCGCCGCAGAATAATAAGCGGGTAGACATTAAGGGCGGCGCAGACAGCCGCCCTTATATTTAATACTTGCTGCGCAAAAGAGCGCAGCCGAGGAGGGGAGTATTGGAAGACAACATAATTCAAATAGAAAACCTGACCAAGAGTTACGGCGATGTTCAGGCTTTGAAAGGGATTTCTTTTAATGTTGAGAGGGGGAGTTTGTTCGCCTTTTTGGGCATAAACGGAGCGGGAAAATCCACGACTATCAATATAATATGCTCCACTGTCGAAAAGGATGGAGGTAAGATAATTGTAGACGGCTTTGATTTGGACAAGGATAGGGTGCAGATCAAGGCTCGCACAGGCATCGTATTTCAAAAATCCGTTTTGGACGGAATGCTGAGTGTAAAGGACAACTTGAAGAGCAGGGCTTGCCTCTACGGTATTTGCGGCGTGAAATTTAGACAAAAACTTCATTGGTTGAGTGAGATGTTCGGTTTGGAGGAGATCTTGAATCGTCCTTACGGAAAATTGAGCGGAGGTCAGAAACGCCGAGTGGATATCGCCAGAGGATTGATTAACGCTCCCTCCGTTCTCATCTTGGATGAGCCTACAACCGGTTTAGACCCGCAGACCAGGCAGAGTGTATGGAATGCCATATATAATTTGAGAAGCGAATACGACACCACCATATTTTTAACTACTCATTATATGGAGGAGGCAAACGGGGCGGATAAGGTGGTGATTATCGATTCGGGAAGCATAGCCGCAGAAGGGACGCCCAATCAACTTAAAAACGAATATTCCGGCATATATCTCAAAGCCTACGGTATGGCGGAAGATATCGCCGTGAATATAGGAAACAAATACAAAACGGAAGCTTCGCTTATATCGGGCGCGGCGGTATTTAAGATGAAGGAAACTGCGTTGGCGGGCAAAATAATCGCCGAGAACCCCCGTCTATTTACGGACTTTGAGGTGCTTAAAGGGGATATGGATGACGTATTTTTGAATATCACGGGAAAGAAATTGGAGGGCGGAGCAAATGGTTGAGAAATTCAAGACTGATATGTATGCCTTTATCTGCCTGACGGGGCGCAATCTGAAATTGTTTTTCAGGGATAAGATGCAGGTATTCTTTTCCCTGCTTGCGCCGATCATAGTGTTGTTCCTGTATGTAGCGTTTCTCGGCGAAACGCAAATAGATTCGCTGCGCGCGTCCCTTCCCGAAGGAATGGTATCGGAAGAACTTATAAAAGGCGTTGTGGACGGCTGGATGCTGAGCGGGCTGCTTGCCGTAACCTGCATCACCGTGGCGGTAAGCGTGAGCTCGGTTACGGTTGCGGACAACGAAAAGGGAATAAGCGCGGACTTTGATTCGTCACCCGTGCGCGGGAGTATTGTGCGGTTTTCATATATGGCGGCTGCCTATGCGAGTACATTGATAATCACTTTTGTCATCTTGGCGATCGGACTGATATATCTTGCAATAAGCGGATGGTATCTAAATGCGGAGCAGGTGTTTGCCATTATCGGCAATGTGCTCTTATCCGCGCTCTCGTCCACACTTTTTGCAACCGTTGTTGTGTCATTTTTCCGCTCTACCTCTGCATTGGGCGGGTTTATCGGAATAATAAGCGCCGCAATCGGATTCCTCGTAGGCGCGTATATCCCGCTTAGCGTGTTGGGTAAAGGCATGGAATATGTAGCGTGCTTTTTGCCGGGAACATATTCCGCCACCATATTCAGAGATATGTTTATAAGCGGGGCTTTGGATGAAATGGCGCTGACTCTGCCTGCGGAAGCGGTTGACGCCATTGCGGAAAACTATTCGGTAAACGTAAGCTTTTTCGGAAACAGTATGCCGACGTGGTTTTCCGTGCTGATGCTCCTTGCCAGCGTGATCTTCTTTGCCGTATTGCTGGTTTTACTTACCCCCGCAATGGCTAAGATACGAAGAAGGCAAGGCGGTCATTCTAAAAAGGTCAAGGCAAAATAGAGATAACAGTATAAAGATATCCGCCGTAGGGCGGATATCTTTATACATAACCAAAGTTTTGCATTACTTCTTATCGGGAGAAGGCGAATTCTCCGCGGCTGCGTTTTGCAATCTCAGCAAATCCCTTATTTCGTTCAAGACTTTCAATGTTTCTTCGTTCACATCGGGCTTAACTTCCGCGGGCGCTTGCTCTTTGACTTCTTCTGCCTTGGCGGGTTCTGCAGAGTCGACGTCTTTGCTTTCGCTCAATTTTGCTTCTAATTGCGCCTTTTTTTCCTTAGCCGCCATGAAGAGTTTAATTACCAGGAACATACAGAAGGCGATTACGATAAAGTTGATGATCAGCTGAATAAAGTTGCCGTAATTCCAAGTAATTGCCGTTTCCAGCACATTTCCCGCATCATCCAGTATTGCGGGCTTGAGTACCACGCATAGGTCGGAAAATGCCGCGCCGCCAATCGCCCAGGCTATGAGCGGCATAATTATGTCGTTTACCAAACTGTTTACGATTGCGGTGAAAGCTGCACCTACAACTACCGCGACAGCCATGTCGAGCACGTTTCCCCTTGCGATAAAGTTCTTAAAGTCGGTAAAAAATTTCTTCATTTTTATCCTCCGTATATGATTACTGCTAAAATATTGTACTCGAATAAAAGAATAAAGTAAAGCAATTTTTATACGATGTAAGATTAAATGTCAAATACTCATGCTTCACGTCGGGGCAGGAATGGTGATATATAAAAACAGCCGCCCTTGCAGGCGGCTGCCGAATTGTATGCGATATTACTTGTTCAAAGCTCTTGAAACTTCTACTGCGCAGGAAACGGAAGCGCCTACCATAGGATTATTGCCCATACCGATAAGACCCATCATCTCGACGTGTGCGGGAACAGAAGAAGAACCTGCAAACTGAGCGTCGGAGTGCATACGACCCATGGTGTCCGTCATGCCGTAAGAAGCGGGACCTGCCGCCATGTTGTCGGGGTGCAGAGTACGACCAGTGCCGCCGCCGGACGCGACGGAGAAATACTTCTTGCCATTTTCGTTGCACCACTTCTTATAGGTACCTGCAACGGGATGCTGGAAGCGGGTAGGGTTGGTGGAGTTGCCGGTGATAGAGACGTCAACTTTCTCGTGCTTCATTATCTCTACGCCTTCCACGACGTCGTCCGCGCCGTACACGCGGATACGGGTACGGTCGGGATCGGTGCCGTAAACTATCTCTTTTACTATCTTCAATTCACCGGTGTAGTAATCCAGCTTGGTTTGAACATAGGTGAATCCGTTGATGCGGCTGATTATCTGAGCGGCGTCCTTGCCCAAGCCGTTGAGGATGACTTTGAGGGGCTCTTTGCGAACCTTATCCGCCTTCTTTGCGATACCGATGGCGCCTTCCGCCGCAGCAAAAGATTCGTGACCTGCGAGGAATGCAAAGCACTTGGTTTCATCGCGCAACAGCATTGCAGCCAAGTTGCCGTGTCCCAGACCCACTTTGCGCTGATCGGCAACGGAGCCGGGAATGCAGAAGCTCTGCAAACCTTCACCTATGGCTTCGGCAGCTTTGCTTGCGTCCTTGCAATCTTTCTTTATCGCGATGGCGCAGCCTACGGTGTATGCCCAAACGGCGTTATCGAATGCGATGGGCTGTACGCCTTTCACGATAGCCTCGACATCAATGCCCTTATCCAAGCATATCTGACGTGCCTCTTCCAAATCCTTTATCTTATAGGAAGCCAGCACCTTGTTGATTTTATCTATTCTTCTTTCATAGTTTTCAAACGTAATAGCCATTAGTGTAAGCCTCCTTAATTATTCATGACGGGGATTGATGAATTTAACGCCTTCCTTGAATCTGCCGTAGCTGCTGGTAAATTTCTTCAAAGCCTCATCGGCGGACATTCCGGAGTTGACGGCATCCATCATCTTTCCGAGCTGAACGTATTCATAACCTATAACGGTGTCGTCTTTGTCCAAAGCGATTCTGGTAACATAGCCTTCTGCCATTTCAAGGTATCTTACGCCTTTGACCTTGGTTGCATACATTGTGCCCACCTGAGATCTGAGCCCCTTGCCAAGGTCTTCAAGACCTGCGCCGATGTTCAGACCGTTTTCGGAGAATGCGGACTGGGTGCGTCCGTATACGATTTGCAGGAACAGCTCTCTCATAGCCGTGTTGATGGCGTCGCAGACGAGGTCTGTATTCAGCGCTTCCAATATGGTCTTGCCCACCAAAATTTCAGCTGCCATGGCAGCAGAGTGGGTCATACCGGAGCAGCCGATAGTTTCAACGAGCGCCTCCTCAATGATACCGTTTTTGACGTTGAGCGTCAATTTGCACGCACCTTGCTGAGGTGCGCACCAGCCTACGCCGTGAGTGAGGCCGCTGATATCTTTGATCTCCATTGCCTGAACCCATTTGCCTTCTTCCGGAATGGGAGCGGGACCATGATATGCGCCCTTGGCTACGGTGCACATATTCTTGACTTCCTGTGAATACTCCATAGGGATTCCTCCTGATTTGATAACTTTTTTTGCCGATAATAATTATAGCACAGGCGCGCGGGAATTTCAACAAATATCCACGCCTTTACCTAAGGAAATTTTAGGTAAAAATGCCATGCATAGGAGTCGCGACTATTGCAAACGCATAAAAATATGGTATAATTTATATGGATATTATGCAGTCGATGACATTTACGGAGAAAAGGAAATATAAAAGGCGAATAATCGGCAAGACCATCGCGATAGGCGCGATGATAGCCGTGCTGGTCATACTCGCCCTTCTGAAGCGGTCTGCGGAGATATGCGAATGGTACAGCGTGAATATTTCTGCCAATCTCATAAAGGGAGTATCAGCCTTTACAAGCCTATTTTCTTTCAGCCTGTTCGAGATTCTCATATATGTGGCGGCCGCCCTAATATTGTCATTTGTAATTTTTATAGTAGTGGCGCTATGCAGAAAACAATTTAAGCGCGCCTTCAACTGCTTTGTGAATTTGGCTCTTATCGTATTTGCGGTGGGGACGGTATACGGAGTGTTTGCCATACTTCCCTATGGGCGCGCTCCCGCAGACATTCCCAAATATGAAGGGTCAACGCTCGATGCAAGCAGGGTATACTATATGACGGAGAACTATATAGAAGAGTTATCTCTCCTTGCAAAGACACAAGACAGGGCGGAGAACGGAGAACTCGTGATAGAAGGCGGCATGGAACGTCTTTCGGAGAGTTTGCAGGCGACATATGAGAGTGTGCTTACAAGCGATTACTATTACGATACGCACGCCGTTCTTAAAAAATGGCTGTGGCCGGAGTTGATGTCCGCCTTTTCCATAAGCGGAGTATTCTTTGCGCCCACGGGGGAGTGTAACGTATGTACTGCATATTATACAACGACCACGGTTGCCGCGGCGGCGCACGAGATGGCGCATTCCAAAGGCGTTCAACGCGAAAGCGATGCCAATTTGGTGTCCTATTACATCATGCTGAACAGTGAAGATAAGTTGGTTAAGTATGTGGGGTACTATACTTTGACAAAAAATATGCTTGCCTTTGTCCGAGATCTGTGCGGAGAATCATATTATCATGCTTTGTGGCTCAAACTCCCCGATGAATATTTCCTCGATTCGGAGTTTTCCGCAGCATACAGCAGTAAACAGGGTGCGCTTGGAGGAGTGGGGAATTTTTTCAACGACATATATTTGCAATTAAACGGCACCGAGAACGGAACTCAAGATTATCATCCGAGCGATGAAATAATCGAAGAGGAGATTCCCGACGGGGAGGGAGGTACGCAAATCATCACGCGCATAGAATACAGCGACGTGAATAAGATGCTGCTTCAAATGTTTTATGCGATATGATTTGCAGCAGAACGCGAATAGTTTACCGATACATGACCTCGGGGGGGGGACACATTTTACGTTGCATTTGAAAAAATTATGATATATGTTTTCTAATCGCTTTTGTGTTTTCGTGAAGTATCAACTTTCGGGACAGTAAAAGGTCCCTGCTTAAAGTTTTCGGGTGAGATTGGGCAAAGGTTTCTGCTTATAAGCATTCGACGGTAATTAAAGGCGCAAAAATTAGCATATAGATGATATATGGCGAATGTTTGGAAAGTCAGCTGTATGTTTATCGGAGCGATTGTAGGCGCCGGGTTTGCCACGGGGAAGGAAGTGATACTCTATTTTTCCGACAAAGGCTTTATCACTCCAGTAATTGCGGGGCTAATGATGGGCGCCGTAAGCGGAATTTTTTTGCTAGCAGGTAAATATAAGCCCGCAGGGAGGGTGTGGGCGGCGCTGGATAGAGCGGTAAATTTTGCCGTGTTTGCGGCGATGGCTGTCACGTTTGCAGTGATGTGCAGCGCGCTTGAAGAGCTGAGTACGGTTTGTTTCGGAGTAAAGCTGTTTGGTCTGATAGGCGGCTTAGTATGCGCCGTACTGTCCTCGTTTGACATTAAATTTATTAAAAACATTTCATCCGTGCTCGTTATCCTACTTATAGTTGCAGCGATAATACTGTATGCTATGTGCACCAAAGTGCATATGGGAAACATAATTTTTTTACCGGCGGCGCAGTATTGCGGTATGAATATGCTTACGGGAGGATACCTCATTATAGATGAAGGAAAAAATATGAGTGTAAAACAGATATGGCTATGCGCCATGTTAAACGGTATAATGGCGGCTGTATTGCTGGGAATGGTATATACTGTGGCATACAACAACCCCTTAACGTCTATGCCGGTATATGTGTTTGCGGCGGGAAGAGGGATGCAGATGCTGGGAGGTTTACTTATTATCTCAGCTATTTTATCCACGCTTATCGGAGCCGGCAGAGTGGCGTTTATATATATGCGAAAATTCTTTGACACATCAGCTATGCCGGTCGTATTTTTATGCGGACTTGCTGCAACGGGATTTACGCTTGAATTTGCCATATCGGTGGATACTTTTTATCCGATGATAGGGTATTTCGGTATAGCCGCAACCGCTATCTGTTTTATCTTGCTTGCGGCGGCGACCCGCCGCAAGTTTTTGCCTTTGTTTAGACGTCGAACTTAAATTTTTTGCTTATGAGTTTTTCCGCCACAACTACTGTATAATACATTATTGCAGCCAAAACACACAGTACTACGGTGGCTGTCATTACTATATCCAAGTCAAAGACAGTGCCTCCGTATATTATCAGATACCCCAGCCCCGCTTTGGATACAAGGTATTCTCCCATGATGGTTCCTACCCAACACAGTCCCACATTTACTTTGAGTACCGAGATGATGTTTGGAATGGATGCGGGCAGCACCAATTTTACCAGCGTTTGCAATTTGCTTGCTTTCATGGTTTTGAAAAGACGCAACTTTCCTTCGTCTACACTCAAAAAACCTTGCAAAGTGTTTATTATCGTGATTATAAGAGAGATAAGCAGCGCCATTACTATTATGGCGGAAGTACCTGCTCCCACCCAGATTATAATTACCGGTCCCAGGGCTATTTTGGGTAGAGCGTTTAGTATTACAAGGTGAGGTTCAAGTATCTTTCGCGCCGTTTCAAACCACCATAGGATAATGGCTATCAGCATACCTGCTCCCGTCGCCAAGATAAAGCTCAGCACGGTTTCCGCCAGCGTGACCCCCATGTGATAGAGAAGGTCGCCCGTGGAAAACAGTTCCGCCAATTTGACTGCCATTCTGGATGGCGAGCTGGTTATAAAGCTGTCCAATACTCCCAGAGCGGTCAGCGCCTCCCACAGTCCGAAAAACACCAAGACAACCGCTATTCTTCCCAAAGTTATCGTGACTTTTTTGCCGCGCAGCCTTTTAAGGTAGCGGGTATGTTCTTTAGAATAATTCATCTTTACTCCCCGTCGTTTTGCATGGTAGTGAGGATATCGTCATATATCTCCACAAACCGCTTATTCACCCTGCGTTCAGAGGGCGGTATTCCGTTAAATTCGCTTATATCTATAATTTTCTTTATTCTACAAGGCTTGCTGCTGAGCACGGCGACTCTGTCGCACATACTTATCGCTTCGTTTATGTCGTGGGTTACGAATACCGCCGTCATCTCTTCGGATTTGAGCATATTATACACGTCGCCCACCACTTGTAGTCGAGTTTGAAAGTCCAAAGCGGAGAAGGGCTCATCCAGCAATATGATCTGCGGCGCCAGCACCAATGTGCGTATCAGAGCTATTCTCTGCCTCATTCCGCCCGAAAGCTGGGAGGGATAATGCTTTTCCACGCCCTCCAAGTCGTATTTTTTCAGCAGCTGTATCGCTTTTTGCTTTGTCTTTTGTCTGTCCAGTTTTTTAATCTCCGCGCCCAATAGGATGTTTCCCATATTCGTGCGCCATGGGAGAAGTTCGTCTTTTTGCAGCATATAGCCGCTTATATCGCATTTTTGCGGAGGACTGCCTCCCGTCAGCACGCTTCCGGATGTTGGGGCTATTATCCCCGATATGAGCGAAAGTATGGTGGTTTTGCCGCACCCGCTAGGTCCCACCAATCCCATCAATTCCCCTTTGCTCACGGTGAAATTTATGTCGGACAGGACGGGCGTTTCGCTCTCTTTTGTATGATAGGTCAGGTATACCTTGTCAAAGACGATAAGTTCATCCATCACTCCATACCGTTCAAAACGGCTTGAGCTATCGAATTGTCCACCACTTCTTCAAAAGCCACTCTGTTGTTCATTACGCCGGCAAAGATTATCACGTCCTGCAAATGCTCAAAATCCTCCTGTTTCATTATAGGAGAGGTGGAGTATGCGTCTATTTCTTTGTATTTTTCAATCGCGTTTGCCAACACTTCCACATCCGTGCCGTCAAATTGAGGTGCGAGTATCTTGGCTATGGCAAGTCCGTCGTTTTCTTCAACGAACTTCATCGCCCTGATAAGAGCGCGCAAAAATCCGTCTATGACGGCGGGATTATTTTCTATAAAACTGCGAGTTGCAGTAAATGCGGTGTAGGGCATATCTCCCGCTCCCTCGCCCACGGACGCTATGACATAGCCTTTGCCGGCATTTTGGAAGTTGGTCGCAACCGGCTCGAACATGGTGCAGTAGTCGCCCGTACCCGCTTCAAAAGCCGCGGTTATAAGGTCGAAATCTATGCCGTAATTGATCGTTACGTTCGCTCCGTCAGTCAAACCGTTCATATCCAGCAGATATTCCAGCGTCATCGCCGGGACTCCGCCCACTCTTCCGCCTATAATCTCGCTTCCCGCCAAATCCGCCCAATCGAATTTGGGCATGGGGCTGCGTCCCACGAGAAAGGAGCCGTCTTTTTTGGTGAGTTGCGCAAAGACCACGGGATGATCGTCCCTGCCTTGATTTGCTACATATATGCAAGCCTCCGGACCGTGCAGACCTATATCCGCCTGACCTGCCAAAAGGGCTGTCATGCAGCTGTCTGCGCCGCCGCCGTTGCTGAGTTCTATTTTTATGCCTTCATCTTCGAAATATCCGCCCTCCATCGCCACATAAAGGGGCGCATAGAACACGGAATGGGTCACTTCCGTCAGGCGAATCACGCCTTCTTCGTCGTCGCAAGCCGCCAGCGAAAAGCACGCTATCACGCCAAGCAGACATAAGATGAGAGCACATATCAAAAGTTTTTTCATTACTACCTCCGAATTACTACATTGTATTCGCCGCGGAGGAATTTGTGTGATTGGCAATTAAATGCGCCGAAAATATTTGTCTTTTTTATTTGCGTGTGCTATACTTTTTATACGCTTGTTAAATAAAAGGAGAAGAGGATGAAATTTTCCCGTAAAGACGTATTCTCAATTCCGAACATTTTGACCTATGTCAGATTGCTGTGCGTGCCCGTCTTTTTTGTACTGATGGTGCTGTTTATGCTCGACCCGGAAGGGGAGAGCGCCAAGGCATATATTTGGTCGGCGGCGGGCGTGTTTATATTTGCCGAAGCCACAGACATAGTGGATGGTTTTGTTGCGCGCCACTTCAATATGATTACAGACTTGGGTAAAGTGATAGACCCCGTTGCAGACAAACTCTGTCAGGGCTTCGGTATATTCATGCTGGCTGTGGCATATCTGCTGATAGGCAGGTGGCCCATATTGCTTTTTGCACTCATTCTCATCATCAAAGAAGTGTTGATGGGAGTATTCAGCTATTACTTCATGAAGGCGAGCAAACGCCAGGTGGAGCAAATCGCGAACAAGTGGGGGAAGGCAGGTTCCGCGCTCAACTTCGCTTCACTGGTGCTGGCATATCTGGCACTGGGATTGCTGTGCTACGACGGCGACGCATATAAGGCGGGAGATATCATATATTGGATAGCGTTTGCAGTATTTGTTGCGGGAGCTTTGGTTGCGATATACAACCTCATTCAATATAACGTGGGATATTACCGCGATTTATGCAGAGTGCGCGCGAGCGGCATTCTGGACACGCTGGACGATAAAGGAAATCCGATAGAGCCTGAAAAATCCGACGGCGAAACGGATAAGTAATGTTCGATTGGGTGGAGTTTAACCCCGAAAGACTTACTCAGCCCGCAACGCTGAGCGCGATCATACTGGCAGTTGCGGGACTGCTGATCGCTCTTTTTGCGGGGACGATCGCGTCGGCGGTAAATTCGTCGCGGGTAAAGAAAGGGAAAAGAGAGTTTGACAAAGCCGCATTTATATTCCGTACCTTTGGTACGGCGCTGATAATAATAGGGTTGCTTGTGGCATTTTTGACCATCTAGCGACAAGCCAATGAAAGGAGAGTAAAGATACTTATGAAATCAAAGTTCAAGGATATGCCCAAGACATATTCGCCCAAGGAGTTTGAGTCCGCTTTATATGAAAAGTGGATGGAGAGCGGCTGCTTTACGGCAAAGGTAGATAAGAAAAAAGAACCATTCTGTATAGTCATGCCGCCGCCTAATATCACCGGGCAGCTGCATATGGGACACGCTTTGGACGATACCATACAAGACACCATCACCCGCTTTAAGCGTATGCAAGGATACAGCACCCTTTGGCTGCCCGGAAAAGACCACGCCTCCATCGCCACGGAAGTGAAAATAGTGGAGGAAATGAAAAAGGAAGGTCTGACCAAAAACGATGTGGGCAGGGAGGGCTTTTTGGAGCGCGCCTGGGCGTGGACGAGAAAGTACGGAAACAGAATTTCCGAACAGATCAAGCGTCTGGGCTGTTCTTGCGACTGGTCAAGAGAGGCATTTACGATGGACGAGCACTGTTCAAAAGCGGTTGCCCACGTCTTTGTGGATTTGTACAACAAAGGACTTATCTACAAGGGCGACAGGATAATCAACTGGTGCCCCTCGTGCAAGACGGCGCTTTCCGACGCTGAGGTGGAATATGAAGAGCAGGCATCGCACCTGTGGCATATCCGTTATCCTTTCGAGGATAAAAGCGGATATATAACCGTTGCGACCACGCGCCCGGAAACCATATTGGGCGACACTGCCGTAGCGGTGAATCCCAAGGACGAAAGATATACTTCCGCGGTAGGTAAAAATCTTATTTTACCGCTTGTAGGGCGGCGTATACCCGTTGTTGCCGACGATTATGTGGAGAAGGATTTCGGTAGTGGCGCGGTGAAGATCACGCCCGCTCACGACCCCAACGACTTTGAAGTGGGGCTGAGGCACAATCTGCCCGTCATCAGGGTGATGAACGACGATGGTTCTTTGAACGAACAGGCGGGAGAGAAGTATTGCGGTCTTTCCAGGGAAGCTGCCAGAGATGTTATAGTCAAAGATCTGCAAGAGGGCGGGTATTTGGTGAAGATAGAGGACTATACCCACAACGTGGGACAATGCTACCGCTGCCACAGCACGGTGGAGCCGATAGTTTCTAAACAGTGGTTCGTAAAGATGAAGCCGCTCGCAGCTCCCGCAATAGAGGCTGTGAGAAAGAAAAAGACGGAGTTTATTCCCGATCGTTTTTCCAAAATATACTTCAACTGGATGGAGAATGTAAAAGACTGGTGCATTTCCCGTCAGCTGTGGTGGGGACATCGCATTCCCGCATATTATTGCGAAAAATGCGGGCACATGGTCGTAGCAGAGAAAAAACCCGACAAGTGCCCCGAGTGCGGACATATCGTGCTCAATCAGGACGAGGACGTGCTCGACACCTGGTTTTCCAGCGCGCTTTGGCCTTTCTCCACTCTGGGATATCCGGATAAGACGGCTGATTTGGATTATTTTTATCCCAACTCGCTGCTTGTGACGGCATATGACATCATCTTCTTCTGGGTGGCAAGGATGATCTTCTCGGGTATAGAACATATGGGAGAAGTGCCTTTTTCCGAGGTGCTCATTCACGGCATCGTGCGCGATAAGTTGGGCAGAAAGATGAGTAAATCGCTCGGTAACGGCATAGATCCGTTGGAAGTGATAGACAAATACGGCGCGGACAGTTTGAGGTTTTCCCTCGTTCAAGGCGTGGCTCCCGGCAGCGATATGCGCTACATGGACGAAAAGACGGAGAGTGCGCGCAATTTCATGAATAAGATATGGAACGCGTCCCGCTTCCTCCTCATGAACTGCGAGGGCGTGAAACTAAAAGAGATGGGTACATTCCGCCTTACGCATCCGGATAAATGGATTTTGTGCAGACTCAACGACGTAATCAAGGACGTAACCAAGAATTTGGAAAAGTACGAGTTGGGACTTGCGGCGGGAAAACTGTACGACTTTGTTTGGGCGCAGTTCTGCGACTGGTATATAGAGTTGTGTAAACCCGCGCTTTATGAAGCGGGAGAGGACGCCAAGGTGAATACGCTAAGCGTGCTCACTTACGTTTTGGAAACGGTGCTCAAGTTGCTTCATCCCTTTGTGCCGTTTGTAACGGAAGAGATATACGGATATATCCCCAAGACGAGAGGTAAGCTCGTGTTGGCAAAATGGCCTCAACCCGTTAAAAAGTATGCGTATCGCAAGGAGATGCAGAACTTTGATAAAGTGATAGATCTCATAAAGAGTATAAGGAACGTGAAGAACGAGATGAATGTCGCCCCTTCCAAAAAGGTGGACTTGTATATCGTGGGCGGAGATCTCAAATCCTCGGACTATACCTATGTAAAGAAACTTGCCGGCGTGAACGAAATTAAGAACGTTGAGAAAAAAGAGGAGATAGGAGTGCAGACGGTGGCAGTCATATCTTCCGCGGGAGAGGCGTTTATGCCGCTCGGCGAGCTGGTGGATATAGAAAAGGAAAAGGAAAGACTCTCCGTGGAGATAGAGAACGTGAAGAAGGAGATTTCACGCGGCGAAGGACTGCTTGCGAATCAGGGCTTTATAGCCAAAGCGCCCAAGCAGCTTGTGGAAAAAGAGAAGGCAAAACTTGACGCCAATAGGGAGAAGTTGGAAAAATTGAGCGTCAGGTTGGAGCAGATGAATTGATATATGGCTAAATATAAATATGTATTCTTCGATTTGGACGGGACGATAAGCAATTCCTATGAAGGAATTGCCCGCTCTTTGGACGCTACGTTCAAACATTACGGCATAGAGGTGGATAAATCCCTCTATCCCGGGTATATCGGTCCGCCGCTGAGCGATACATTCAGACTGTATTTTCCTCCCGAAAAGGTGAGTGAAGTCGTAGGGTGGTTTCGCGATAATTATGTAAAAGGAGATATATTTCTCAATCCCGTGTACGAGGGAATACCCGAAACCATGGCGGAGTTGAAAAGGCGCGGGTATGTGCTGTGCGTAGCCACCTGCAAGAAGCAGGAAGAAGCACAGATGCTGATGAAACACTTTAAGATAGACGGCTATCTCACATATGTGTCCGGACTTACATACGGCGTGCGCGAGCATAAGGCGGAAATATTGGAGTACGGTATGCTTCAAGTGGGCGCAAGGCGTGAAAATTCCGTGATGGTGGGAGATACTATATACGATATTGAAGGCGCTAACCTTGCAGGTGTGGACTGCATATTGTGCAAATGGGGCTTTGCCGACGAAAAAGCTCTGGCGATGAAGGTCGCATATGCGGTGCAAAAGCCGAGCGATCTATTGGATGTGTTGAAATAGGAGTTGCCTATGAGGTATTTTAAGTTAGCTGCACAGTTTATCAGGCACAACTTTTTCAAGTTGGCGCTTACTACTGTTTTGCCCGCCATATTCCTGGCTTTTGCGCACAATCCCGCACTCAAGTTCTATACGCTTTTGTCCTTGCAGGATATGCCCAATAACTTTTGGGATGTGGTTCAGGGCATAGCACTCATCGCCGACTGGCGGAAGATGCTGGTATTCATCTTTATGGGGATACTTTTCTGCGTTTTCATCTCCTCTACGGTGGGAGCGATAGAACGCCGCATGAGATACGGCGAGTTTTACGAAAGCGGCGGCGTCATCAAATTCTTTTTGAGGAAAGTCAACGATAATTTCATGCACGTTTTCAAATATGTGCTTGCGATAATACTCATATTCGAGGCGCTTTCCGTTGTGGAAGCTCTGCTTGTCTATCTTTGGATGCAGGTCTTGGGGCAGATAAGTATGATGGTGGCGTCCATTATCACCGCTGTGGTCTTTTCCGTTTTGGGACTGGGAATATTTGTTTATATGATATTCGCTTTGCCGAACATGACCATACGCGGCTATAACCTGCGCCAATCTTTGGCGGCAAGCGCTCGCACATTCAACAGGGTGAAGTTCGTCAACGTATTCCTCACTCTCGGCATTACCTGTTTTGTTACGATACTGCCGCTTGTGGGGCACGCGCTTTTAGTTCATTTCTTCCATTACAGCGGATACCAGATAGTGAACTGGATCTTCTCTTTCCTTTGGTACTATCTGTGCTGTCTTTTCCTCACTTCATATATCTATGCGGCGTATTTCGACGCCGAGGATATGGAAAGAGCGGACATGGAAGAAGGAAATTTCAACATAAAATGAGGGTAGGGTGATAAGATGATATACAAGAATTCATTCAGTATTTTGAGCAACAGATTTTCATTGGTATATAAAACGTTGTTTTATGTGCTCGTGATCGCGCTTATCATAGTCGCGTTGGGAGCCGCAATGTTATTGCCTACGCTCAACTCCTTGGTGACGGAGTTGTCCGAACTTCACCTTTTCAGGACGTTGGGCACTTATATTAAAAGTATACTCAACGGCGACGTGGAATCTACCGATTTTGAGGACATTCAAAATCTTTTTTCGCAGATCGGACAGGCTTTTACGGCGAATTCTTCAAAGCTGATACTTTCCGGAGTATTTTTGATTCTTCTATACTTTATCGGAATGTTTTTGATATCTATGTGTTATTATTCCGTGAGCGACGTGGTGGATTCATATATGAATTCGGGCAGTAATTTTCCTTTTATGGCAAATTATGTGCACAACTTCAAGACGTCGGCAAAATTTGCGTTGCTGTATACGGTGATAAACATACCTCTTCAAATCGTGTTTGTGCTCATAGTGATAGGCTTTGCGATACTCTTTTCCATGGTCAACTATCTGCTCGCCATATTCGTGGTGGCACTGCTGTGTTTTTGCATATATGCCATCAACAAGAGTATGTTCAGCCTGTGGATACCCGCGATGGCTGTGAAAAATATGAGCTGTGTAGAGGCGCTCAAATACAACTTTAAGGCGCTAAAACACAACTTCACCTCCACATTCGGAGCGTATTTCGTGTACGGCATTCTTATGGCAATGTTACTTGCATCCTCGCTTTTAATAACATTCGGCGTGGGTACGCTGATATTGATGGCGGGCAGTATCGTGTTTGTCCGCATAATGAACATGGTCAGCTATTATCACATAAACGGATTGAAATACTATAAAGCCGACAATGTGGTCATAGATAATTCCCGCAAATTTTCTCCCTCCGTATACACGGCGGATGAAGCGGATGTTACGGAGCACTACCACATTCCCGCAACACCCGTCGACGATAACGCTAAAGAGGGTAAAGAACAAACGGGCGAAAAAGCGGAGGAGAAAGAGACAAAAGAGGAAGATTCCGCCTCCGAACGGGAATAGATAGCAAAAAAGAGGAAAAGAAATGATCATGTATGGAAAAGCGGACCGCATATTGCGATCCGCTTGTTTGGTAAAACAACTTATTATCAAAAACGAAGTGCCGTTTGACAACCCGCTTATTTGCAGGTGGGTATGCTGCAGACGATTTCTGTAATCCTCAAAGCCACCTTGCGGTGGGAGGCGCGCCATCCGCCGACTGACTCCGCATTCCCTTTTATGTCAGTGGGGTTCGAAACTAAGCACTTCGCCC